>JANMLV010000103.1:0-20530 GCA_031372705.1 Bacteroidota bacterium
ATTATGTTTGTACCCTTGCTATTAAGAGAAAGACCGGGTGAAAAACTAATGCCTTGGACTTCGGGTCAAACATCTCCGGACGCAGCCTTAATGGCTGTTGACAGCTGGGGGAAATTATTTAAATCATTTAAAACCGTTGTACTTTTAAAAAATACGTTATTGTTGGTTGTTTCCTTATTTGTAACAATGGCATCAATTCATTATATGCGTACTTTGCTACCTATTTTTACCATTCAAGAACTCGGTTGGACCAATATTTATTATTCGCGTATTTTTTCAACCTCAAGCTTAATTGGCGGAATAACAGGCATGTTAATCGGTGGCTTTGTTATTAAACGATTTGGACTAACTCGAATGATACAGGGCGCTCTTTTGCTGCTTGCAATATTGGTGTTTGCGATGTCGCAATCATCTTCGCTTTGGCATAATAATAATTTTGTGATAGCTTTTATTGGCTGTTTTTGCATATTACTCACATTAACAACCATTGGCGGTCTTGCTTTAGCCATGCATTTATGCTGGAAACGTATTTCAGCTTTGCAATTCACATTTTGCATGACCATATTCAATTTAGGCTTAACTTCCGGCGCTGCATTATTGGGATACCTGCGCTCATTTAATGAATGGTCATTTATTTTTATGTATTTCTCCGGTTTCGTAATTATTGCACTGGTAATTATTAATTTCATTAAAACAGATAAACACAGAGAGCAAGTTGATTTGTTAGAAAAAAATTATCTGGCAATTTTAAATAAGGAAAGTAGTTTATTGGTGAAGTCTGAAACAAACTAATAGTTGCATACTATTCATTTTGAATTTTACAGAACCAATTTCGATAAATAAAACTAAAATATTGCATGTGCTGATTTGCCTAATTATTAGCCAAAATAATTAAATATTAAATTAAAAATAAAAGTGAATTTCGAATGAGTTATTCAACTATTAAACTGAATTACAATGCACAGCAACGTTTACCTATACATAAAATAATTATTAACTTATGACAGTTTGGAATTAATTAATTTACCGCTTATAAATGGCTTCCCTTTTGCGTGCCATGCCCAGCAAACTGTGAAATTGCTTAAGTGTGTAAATAAAGCCATTCCTAAAGAGCTTTAATTAGGTTATTTACTGATAATACAATGATACTTTAAAACTAAAATAAAAACCAATTTTGATAATTAAAATATATTAACTAACTTTAGGAAAAATTCAAAAAGATGTTCAAAAAATTTACTACCACAGACAAGCTAATGTTTATTTCCGCTATGCTATCATTGGTTTTCTCGGAGATACTCTATTTTCAAGGGAACAAAGAAGATGGGATTTTTATTGGTATTTGGGTACCTTCAATTTTAGCATTTGGAATTTATCTTAAACTAATTAATAATACAAAAAATGACTGATCTAATACCCTACTTTGCAGGATTTGTAACGATACTTTTCTGTTATGGATTTTATGCTACCCTTAAAGATGGCAGAAAAAATAGAAGTAAGTAATATTTACCTCTCCTGCTATAAATTACGCTTTATCTATGCCAGCTGTCTTGATTAAATTTCTTTCAAGTATTAATGCAGCACTTTAACATGTTTCTGGCGCACAGTAACGTACATGTCATACATTATCCCTAAGTGCGGAGCCGTAAGCACAGCCAAGCTTAAGAAAACATACCCTGATATAGTATTCTGATTTATGATCTTAATACCCGCAAAACTGATTAGAACAGTACCTATAATAGCTAAAAAACTATAGAATAAAATTTGATTAATGATTGTTCGATATGAATAGTTGTTTTTAGCTTTTAAATATTTAATAATATTCTTCAAGGATAATATAGAATGCCAAAAAACAAAATAGAAAGTAAATCCAAGCATCAAGGGTAGGTTAAAGAGTATTATGAGTATAGCTGCTAACTGCAATAAAAAAATTCCAGTATCGCTATTATCCAGATTTATATTATTTAAAAAATAAATAAAAACGGAGATAAAAAACAATGCTCCACTGCTAAAAAGCAAGTAATACCTATTATCACTTATCCAATCAATAACTGTGTGAAGTTCTTGCCCTGAAAATAGTATATTGTATATTGGTAAAACCTCCTCAAAGTGATGTAATAAAATTACACTTAGAATTAACAAGCCGTAAGACAAAACAAAAAATTTCCCTACCAGCGTATTCGTCTTAAATTGGAATAGATCAGTTTCACCAAAATGATATGCTGCAAATAAGATAAATATGATGAATCCAATTATGGGAAAAAGTACAAGAATGCATGCAAATAAAATCAATCTGCCTAAATAAATTATAAAAAATCTCCTTTTTGAAAAAACTTTTTCAGCTAACATTGAATTTTTTTCAGCGACAAGTAAATCTGCGGCTCCGTGCGGAATTCCAAGGAAAAATATACCAATGATAAAGATGATAAATTGCGTGTTTATTCCGATTGCTCCAACATAATGCTGAAATACAATCAACGTTACTCCTATTAATAATAAGGCTAATCTCAACATAGGTAAAATAACTTGATTAAAAAAAAGGCGTGATAAAAATGTATCACGCCTTTTATTCAATATTATGCTTTTGCCGGTGATTTATCCGACACCGCTAATGCATAAATAACGAGACCGAAACCAATTTTGTTGATTGCATCTCCAATATTATATACAATATCCATTGAGAGTCCTTCTAGCACTTTCATTCCAAACAACCCGCCTTCTGTTCCTGCAATGTATCCGATAGGGTAGATTGCCCAACCAACCAGAACAAACCAAGCTAACGCTTTCACAGCTTTTTGAACTTCCGGGCCGGCATTCTTTGCCAAAGTTGCAATTTCACCAAACCAGATGATGTATACTATCCAGAAATAGGCAATACTGCTTACAAAACCCCAAATCCAGCTTTGTTTTTCTTGGCCGTAGATTGCTTCACCTATGTAACCTGTAACCAACATAATAACAGATGCGAAGATTAATTTCCACATTAAGCCAATTTTAGCACCTGCTTTTTTAGTGATTAGATAAAACTCTACGCACATTAAAGGCACAGTTAGAATCCAGTCAACATAACGGAAAAAAACCGGCGACTCTCCGGTCTCCAAATGGTAGCCGCGCATGTAATAATAGTGCACTGCTGCAATGAAAGTGATTAAACCTGAAACAAGTATGGATGTTCTCCATTTTTTGTCAACATTTGACATTTCGAAAAAGAAGAAAACGCATGCAGCCATCATCGCCATAGTACCTACAAAGAAGGTAAATGCGACATAATTGGTGTTAGCAATCGCTTGGACTGTTAATAAATTTTGAAACATAATTAATTTTTTTGGTGTTAGATAAAATTGTTTAAGATGTGAGTGAACAAAGTTTGATTTTTGGACAAACTAATAGTCAAACATATAACTTAAAAAAAAGTTTAAAGTAGTATTTCAAGTTTACACATGCTGAACTAACAATTTCTTTGCGTTTACAAATATTGTATCAATCATAAATTTTATGTTCAATTTTTTCCTAAACAAAAAATAAAATCCTTTAGGACTATTAAACGTATCCGAATAATTTAAAACCATTATTCTCAGCGGCCGACAGCATTGCAACAATATGTATTTTTAAGATAATACAATATTATTATATAAATTCAAATAGAAGAATCACAAAAATAAATTAGGGTTATTCCAAAATGTATCTGCAAAAATACTTTTAAACTATGTAAAGTTCTATTAGACAACATAAAATTGAAAGAAGAATTTCTAACAACAATTTATGATATAGTTTTGACCAACTCATGGAAAATATTTTAATTATTAATTCGTAAAAGATAAGAAAGGTTACAACAATTAATAAGGCTAAAAATATTCAACATTTGACTTCAGAAAATCAGCACGTAACATCTTGTTTGTAGCTTCAAGAAATAAAATAAATATAGGCCCATTAAAACATGACAAACAATATTTTGAACCAGGGATATGCCGATGAAACTGCAATACTTAACGATTGCAATTTAAAAAATGGCATAGAAATGACAATAAGTAAACATATAGATTTTAGAGATACTTAGGCAAGTCAAATACTTGAAAACCGCTGTATCAAATGATTCAATCAATTACTAATAAATTTATACCACCTGCTTTCTAAAAAGGTGAAATTGGCATTCTAAGGTTAAAACTGTAAAATGAAATAAATGACTTAACTTTGAGTTAACAAAGAAAAAATGTTGCACGGTTTTAAACATTAGTGCGAAATTCAAACTAATATTCAGATATATGAATTATAGATCTACTTTTATAATATCGATACTCCTTATTTTTTGCCTTCAAATAAATGTGGCGCAAATTGTAATCAATGAGGGATGTAATAAAAATTACATAACCGGTATCGATGAAGATATAGAGAACGAGGATTGGATAGAAATATTTAATGCAGGTCCTGATGCAGTAGATTTGACAAATTATGCTTTAAGTGATAAAGTATCAGAACCAAATTTATGGCCGCTTTCCGGTTTAACTATTGCATCAAATTCATATATGCAAATATTCTGCAGTGAAAAGAACCGCTATCAAACAACACCTTTTACAAATGCAGTTACTAACCTGGATTTTACCCCAACGGTAGGATGGAATACACATGATTTTAATGCGGCTTTTGACTGGGACGGCGTTAGTAATTTATTGATAAACATCTGTTCGTATTGGAATGCCGGCTATACTGAAAATGCTATTTTTTTACAAACTGCAACACCTTATGTATCAACGGTTGCAGCATTTAATGATGGTAGCGATGCATCGTGTTCGGCAACTTCGGGTTATATGTATTCACAAAGACCCAACCTGAAAATAAATGGCATTACTTTAGATTTCGGGACAATTCAAAATAGCAATACCGATTATCCTGCTCCTTATGGCAATTGGTATTGGAGTGCACGGCATCAAATTCTTGTGCACGCTTCTGAATTAATAGCAGCCGGTATTAATGCAGGACCAATAAACTCAATAGGTTTTGAAGTTATTTCAACAAATACTTTAAGCTATACCTATATTGATGTATCAATAATTGAAACACCTATTTCCGATTTAACAGAAAGTTTAATTCCAACTGCAGGGTATCTAAATCATACCAATTTTAAAATTGATGCCGACGGCGAAACTGTTTATTTATTTGACCCGGCTAATACAGTTGTCAGTTCATTATTAGTTCAATCGCCACAAACCGATATCGCTGTAGGTCTTGCTCCTGATGCATCTATAAACGTTTCGTGGATGTCGCCAACACCGGGAAATACAAATAATACTGCAATACTTTATGATGACTCATTGCAAGCGCCAACATTTTCGGTGGCTACAGGAATTTACAACAGTAGTTTTTATTTGGAAATTAATAATCCGAACCCGGAAGCAATATTAACCAAGGTTGTATACACATTAGATGGCAGCGATCCTATATTTACATCTACAGCATATGCAGATGAACCAATTTTAATAAACGCATCAACCGTTATAAGAGCCAAAATTTATCCACTCACAGCTACCAATTATTTACCAAGTGTAAATGCCTATGGCACTTATTTATTTAATATTGACCATAGCACACCTATATTATTAGTGACTACCCAAAATTCTAACTTATACGGTGCTGAAGGTATTTTTGATAATTACAATTCCGACTGGGTAAAAGCAGCTCATGTTGCTTGGTTAACGAAAGATGAAGCGCATCCCCTCTTATTTCAAACAAGAACTGCTATGCGCATGGATGGCGGAGCCGGGGGAAGTAGATCTAATCCACAACATTCATTCCGACTCACATTCGACCACTCCGCACTTGGCGAGGAAACAATTAATGAGCAATTAATCCCAAACATTCCATTCCGCGATAAATACAGCGATGTTTATTTGCGCAACGGCAGCAATCAATATTTAACTTTTCCGCACAAAGATGCTTGTCAAGTAAGTATGATGAGCAAAGGCACCAATAATTATTATTCGGCAATGGAACCGGTTAGCGTTTATATTAACGGCTCCTATTTCGGCCTTTATGAATTAAGAGAAAAGTTTAATACCGAATTTTTCGACGAGCGTGAGGATATCAATAAAGATTCGGTGGAAATTTTATCAATGAGTTATTTCTACAATTTAATTCTTAGAGCAATTGAAGGAAATGTAGCTAATTTCAACAATGATTATGCTGCCTTCAATTTACTTGACCCAACCGAACCGGAATATTTGACACAAGCTGATGCCTATTTTGATTTAACACATTATACTGATTATATCATTGGTGAATCATGGATGGGTAATACCGATTGGCCGGGAAACAATATTAAAATTTACAGGTCTAATAAAACTAATTACCGTTGGCGATTCGCATTAATAGATTTAGAATTATCGCTGGGTCCTAATAGTTGGACTACTTGCAATTTCAATCATATACGTTACATGTTGGATCAAAGTCCCGATAATCAGTACATTAATATTTGGTTGAAAAGTGTTCAAAATTTAGATTATAAAAATTCGTTCATTAATCGCTTTGCCGATTTAATGAATACCAGCTATTTAACCGACACACTCCTCGCAACATCGCAAGCGTTTTATGATAAAATGGTTGTCGAAATGCCTAAAGAATATGAACGTTGGGGCGATCCTGCTAACATTGATGGCCAAATGGCGGCCTTCGCCGATAACCATGAAACGTTTCAACAACAATTAGCTTGCAGAAGCAATGTAGTAAGGAACGATTTAATCTCCGAATTTGAATTAAATAAAGAAGTTACCGTTACCTTATCTACTTTTCCGGATAGCACAGGTTCAATAAAAATAAATACAATCCATCCAACGGTATATCCATGGCAAGGAATTTATTTTGATGGTGTGCCTGTTCAACTTACTGCAATTGCTGATTCAGGATATACTTTTATTAATTGGCTTCCCAATCCCTTCATTATTGATACATTAAATCCATCATTTGAAGCTAATGTAAATCTTGACACCATTACTTTCACGGCAGTTTTTAAATTAATTCCTCCACCTCCCGATGGGCTAACTATTGATTTCAATTTGTATCCATCACCTGCCACATCAGCTATAACATTAGCACATAATAATATGACACTTGCCCAAAATGCCATTTATGAAATATATGATTTGAATGGCAGGTTAATAAACCAAGGTAGTGTAAATCAGACTGAAAATACAACCATTATTGATATATCGAGGTTAAATGCTGCGATGTATTTTATCACTGTAAAAAGCGAAATAGATGTGTTGGAAATTATACCTTTTATGAAATTATGATTGCTATAATCAATGTAAACTAATCAAATAAATTAATTAGAACTATTTTAATCCAATTTAATCTTTTAAGATGTCCAAAAACGAAAACTCCAATTCACGCAGACAATTTCTTCGCAATAGCGCAATAGCCTCATTATCGTTTGGCATTTTACCAAAAGTTGTACAAGCTAATCCTACTGCCATGCCCGACGAGTCGGGTTCATGCAACCCGGTAACTCCCGATTATTACGGTTTAGGTCCATTTTATACAGCAGATGCACCGGTTATGGTCGACAACCAACTGGCATTGCCAGATGAACCCGGAGTTCGGTTAATTTTAACAGGCATTGTGCAAACACTCGATTGCACTGCCGTAATTGCCAATACTTTAATTGATGTTTGGCATGCCAATAATAACGGCGCATACGATAATGTTGGATATACATTGCGTGGTATTACTTATTCTAATGGAGCAGGTTTTTACATGATTGAAACTATATTGCCCGGCAAATATTTAAACGGTGGAACTTATCGCCCAAGCCATATTCATTTTAAAATCACCCCACCCGGTTTTCCAACTATTGTAACACAATTGTATTTTGAAGGTGATACTGATATTCCTGCCGATGCAGCTGCTTCTATTACATCCGGTCCTTTTGATGCAACCAATCGAATTATTCCGATAGCACTAAATGTTGATGGCAAATACGAAGGCACATGGGATATTGCTATTGATGGAAGCGGCGTTGTAGGCATTGCCGATTTACATACCGATAAAGGCATTATCTATTCCGTTTCACCAAATCCATTTACTGATAATGTTGTGATAAAATATGGCGTATTTCATCCTGCAAAGGCAACAATACAAGTATTTGACATGCAAGGTGCCGTAATTGCTGTGTTAGATGAACAATATTTAGCAGCTGAAAAATATGAAGCCGTTTGGAAGCCTGATACCAATTTACCTTCAGGTATTTATTTTATTGGACTTAAATTAAATGATTTGCAAGTCCATTATATGAAGATTATGAAATTATAATGAGTTAGGTTAAAATCTAAATATTAAACTTTATCAATCCAACCTGCTTACCTATTAATTTGTAAGCAGGTTGTTTTTTATTGAAAAGATTAACAGGTATATAAATTCAAAATACCTGGTAACCAACAACTGATTTCTAAATCATATCATGTGAATCATGTAATACTTAAACAGAATAGTATAAAGTTTATAGGGCTATTTGGAACCACCTTTGCATGTTGACGTAATTCTACAGTCAACGAAAAAAAACCTAATTAATGAAAAATAAAACAATTTTACCAATTATGGCTTTGTTCATGATTGCAATTATGACTTCTTGCTCTAAAGATGAAATACCGACTGAACTAGATGGTAATTCATTAGACTTAAAAATGGAAGCCGGAGCTGTATTAACCACCGTAAACCTCGGTTCTGCTGCTAAATATGCCATTTTAACTAAATCGGGTATTACAGATGTGTTTCCTTCGGCAATAACAGGTAATGTAGGCTCTAGCCCAATTACAGGTGCAGCAATCTTATTAAGTTGCACAGAAGTTACAGGACTCATTTATACAGTTGATGCTGCGGGTCCGCTACCATGCAGAATTACTAATGCAACTAAATTAACCTCAGCTATTGGCTCAATGGAACTTGCATATACAGATGCAGCAGGTCGTGTAGGTCCTGATTTCACCAACCTCGGTGCGGGCAATATTGGGGGATTAACATTAACACCGGGTTTATATAAATGGACAAGCAATGTTACTATTCCAACTAATATTACCATTTCAGGAAGTCCAACTTCCATATTTATATTTCAAATTTCAGGAACTTTAAAAGCTAGTTCCGGTATAAATATAACATTAGCCGGTGGTGCCAAAGCGAAAAATATTTTCTGGCAAACAACAGGTGCTGTTACTTTAGGCACTACTTGTCACTTTGAAGGAAACATTTTAAGTAATACGGCTATTAATTTAAAAACAGGCGCTTCAATTAATGGTAGATTATTTGCAAAAACTGCAGTTACATTACAACAAAATACTGTTGTGCGTCCATAATTAATTATTACTACCTAAAAATAGTATCTCAAAATCCAAACTTTTGCAATTGAATTTGCATGGTTTGGATTTTTCTTTTTATATAAAAAGAGCAGAAAGTGCTTGCAGAAATCATTGCTCCTTATAATTTGTGACCAAAAGAGAATATATTCGCATTTATGAAAGCTAGTGTAAATATCGTTTATGGTGCACCATCAGTGTTGCAAGTTAAAGAAGTACCAAAACCGGCTCCCAAACCAAATGAAGTACTTATTAAAATACATGCAACCACTGTAAATCGCACCGATTGTGGTTTTCGCAGTCCGGAATATTTTATAGTAAGAGTGATTAGTGGACTTAATAAACCAAAGAAAAAAATTCTAGGCACCGAATTTTCCGGCATTATAGAAGCGGTAGGCAGCAATGTCACCAAATTTAAAATAAACGATGCTGTTTTCGGATTGAGCACATATCAGTTTGGAACACATGCCGAATATATTTGTATTGCAGAAACAGGTTCCATTGCACACAAACCAAATAATATGACGCATATTGAGGCAGCTTCAGTTTGCGATGGACTTATGTTAGGGAATAACATTATCAAAAAAATTGACTTCTCAAAACCACAACGAATTTTAATTAATGGTGCATCCGGTTCAATTGGAACTGCTTGTTTGCAATTAGCAAAATATTACGGTGCCACTGTAACTGCAGTATGTAATACAAAAAATATTGAATTAATTAAATCGCTTGGTGCCGATGAAGTAATTGATTATACTACAACCGATTTTACCAAAATTCCTAATCAGTTTGATGCAATTTTAGATGCTGTGGGCAAAACCTCATTCTTCAAATGCAAACATTTGCTAAAGTCAAAAGGGATTTATATATCAACAGAACTTGGCTATTTATCTCAAAATGTTTATCTTTCACTAATAACACCAATACTCAATCGCAGAAAAGTTAAATTTCCAATTCCTACCGATTCCCAAAAAGATATCATCTTTTATAAAGAACTAATTGAATCCGGTAATTACAGAGCAATCATAGATAAAATATATACCTTGGATCAAATAGTTGAGGCTACTAAATATGTAGAAACCGGCGAGAAAACAGGCAATGTGGCAATCACTTTGATTGCAGAATAATAAAATTAATATTCTCATTGACTTCTTTACATTGTTGTAGATATTAATTCCATGTTCAACATATCAGCATAAAAACATTACTCAATTTGCTTTTATTCAAAAATATCACAATCTTTGTTACACTCAAAACCCACACTTATGGATAACTCACAAATAAAAAAATTACATGCAAATCGGCTCATCTTTTGGGGGATTTTTTTGTTTCTTTTAGGCTTGTTAGTGGGCCTATTAATTCCCACATTTGCTAATCCACGAATGGGATTATCTACACATCTTGAAGGTGTTTTAAATGGCATTTTCTTAGCAGTACTTGGTCTAATCTGGCATAGACTGGAATTATCAACCAAACTGCTGAATATCGCATTTTGGCTAACCATTTATGGCGCATTTGCCAATTTTATTGGTGTGCTTATTGCCGCAATAACCGGAGCCGGTAAAATGATGCCCATTGCGGGTGGCGAAGCCGGTACACCAATAGTTGAAGCAATTGTTTCGTTTTTGTTAGTATCACTTGCTTTAGCAATGATAACTGTATGTGTTATTGTGCTCATCGGACTTTACAAACACTTAACTATACGCAGAGAAATTTAATGCCAACAAGAATTTTAGTGTATTTAGTCATATTTTAAAAATTAGCATTAAAGGTTGACATATATCATCCTTTATCATCTATTTTAAGTCTACTTTTAGGTATTGGTTATCAAATTTAATCGCCTATAAGTATGCAATACTTTGAAAAAATTGCCTTCTCAAAAAGATTAACAAATATTTATAGAATTGCATCGCTATTTGTTTGCATCTTTTATCTAAACAATATAATCGCACAAACAATAACTTCATTTTCACCAACATCAGGTCCCGCAGGAACTAACGTAACTATTTTAGGAACAGGATTTGATGTCGTTGCCACCAACAATATTGTATTCTTTGGTGCAACATTCGGCACCGTAACAGCAGCAAGTGCTACATCTATTACCGCAACCGTAAATGATGGTGCAAATTTTCAGTATATTACTGTTACCAACATAATTACCAATACTACCGCATATAGTCAAAAACCATTTAATGTAACTGCACTTTGTAGCGATGCCACAACTTATGCTTCGGCAGTTAGCGTTCAAGGTGGCTCTCACAATGTTGAAATATATGATATGGATGGCGATGGAAAATCTGATTTAATAATTCCTGATTACTTTAATATTTATTTTACAGTAACCAGAAATACCAGCACACCCGGAACAATTTCTTTTGCGCCTAAAGTAACCTTTGCCTGGGCAGCAGGCGGACAACCAAACGAAGTTTCAATTGGCGATTTCGATGGTGATGGAAAACCGGATGTGGCAGTTGGTGGAAATGGCGGTGGTACATTTGTTTCCGTTTATCGAAATACCAGCACGCCGGGAACAATTTCATTTGCTGCGAGGCAAGATTTTACGGCATCATCGGGACAAGGAAACGGAAATAAAATAATTGATATTGACGGCGATGGAAAACCTGATTTAATTTCTGTGCATTGGTCGGGCAATTGCGTTTGGGTTTTGCGCAATACAAGCACCGGACCCGGTCTTATTTCATTTGATCCGGGCGTTAGTTTTGCTACCACAAGCCAACCTCATAAAATTGATGTTGGCGATTTAGACGGCGATGCAAAACCTGATGTTATAATTACAGCATTTACCAGCAACAAAATGTCGATATTTAGAAATACAAGCACAATTGGCAGTATATCATTTGCAGCACGACAAGATTTTTCACCCGGAACAGTACCTTATTTTGTGCATGTTGGTGATTTAGATGGAGATGATAAACCGGATATTGCAATAGTAAATAGAGATGTAGCCACATTAGCTATTTACCGAAATACAAGTACTATTGGCTCAATTACACTAGCTACGAAACAAGATTTTGCAACACCAACAGGAACCTTTACGCATTACGGTGTTGCCATTGGCGATTTAGATGGCGATAATAAACCGGATGTGGTTGTTGGAAATTATACCCTGAATGTAACTAGCATTTTTAGAAATACCAGCACAATTGGTGCAATATCATTTGCAACAAGAGTTGATGTTGCAAGTGGCGTTTCCTACGATGTTGGCATCGACGATTTTGATGGCGACCAAAAACCTGATATCGCTGTAACCAATAGCGGTTCAACCGTTTCCATATTGCGCAATACCTGTGTGTTATTGCCTATAACTTTATTATCATTTACAGGACAACAAGAAAATAATTATATAAAAATAAAATGGACCACAGCTTCTGAAATAAATAACTCCGGCTTTACAATTGCACACAGCAGTAACGGTTACGATTTTGAGGAGATTACATCGGTGTCCGGAGCCGGAAATTCAGAATCGCTATTGCAATATACTTTTAACGACTTGAATCCAAACAACGGAACAAATTATTATCGCTTACAACAAAAAGATTTTAATGGCGAAAGCAGTTATAGTAATTTAATTGCCGTTGATTATCATATTGATGAAATCACTATTTTCCCAAATCCTTGTTATAATAGTTTCACCCTAGCATGTACTACCGCAAACGGAATAATTACCATTTATTCTCTTACAGGCTCACCGTTGCTTAGTGTTCCATGCACAAACGGAAATACATTTATACCAATTGCCGAACTTCCTGCAGGCAACTATATTTTGCACTATCAATCCGGACGAATCAGCAGAAAAGCACTACTGCAAAAACTATAAATCAAAATAATTTACCCGGTTATACAAATAAAGCAAATGTGTTAATTATTATGGTTAATTTTGGAAATCAGTCCAAACATCAATTATCGAATAAATACTCCACATGAAACTAGAATTTTTACACGACATCAGTGATGGCGGAATATATAAAGAAATAGAAACAGATGAATTAGTCAGGCTTTTCGACTTTGGGAAAGACGAAGCTGCCCAATTGCGCAGTTTAATTCAGTCGGTGGTAATTGAACAAGGTAATCCCTTAGATTTAGGTTCATTGGATTTTATCGATTCAATTAACTGCAATTTAACTTTGCGCATTGGCGATGAAGAAATTGGTATTGTTACTGAAGATTATACCAACTTCTATTGCGACCTACCAAGAGTAGCATATCAAAATATGATAGCATTAATTAATCCGTTCACCGAAAAAAATAGTCGCGGGTATCAATGGTTATACGATATTGATAATCCGATAGATTTTTTATTTGCTCCAGGAGGAAGTTGGTAATATGTTTAAATTTTTAGAAACGCTTTTTGAAGTAATCGGATGGATACGCATTGCACTTTCACCAGTTATTATTGGTTTAGGCATTGGTGCAATTGTTTATTATTCCAATCCTAGCAATGGGAGATTACTGCTCGGCATTATAATAAGTTTAGCAGGCATCGTTACAGGTGTTGTTTGGGCAACAAGAATTTATAAATCTAAAACCGGAACAACACATTTTTTATCTCGAACAATGGCAGCCCCTGAATTAGATAAAAACGATGATGATGCTAAACACATCAAGCCATAATTTTTTTGAATACACAATAAACTTTTAATTTATGTTTAATATCATCTACATCAACAAATATAAATATTGCATTTCTCTTATTTTACTCTTAAATACATTTACTATGAGCGCACAAACTTTAGAAACTGTTCCCGCAGTTGATTTAAATAAATATGCCGGCAAATGGTATGAAATAGCAAGTTTTCCGCAACGCTTTCAAAAAGGCTGTAATTGCACAACAGCAACTTATACAGTTACCGACAAAAATTATGTTATTGTAGAAAACAGGTGTAATAAAGATGGTATCAACGGAAAGGAGTCCTATATAAAGGGCAAAGCATTTGTTGAAAAAAATAGTGGTAACGCGAAATTAAAAGTGCAATTTTTTTGGCCCTTTAAAGGAGCCTATTGGATTATTGACTTGGCCGATGATTATAGCTATGCTGTAGTTGGACATCCGAACAGAAATTATTTATGGATACTCAGCAGAACACCGAAAATGGATGAGGTTATTTACAATCAAATTATTGAGCGTGTGCAACAAAATGGTTTTAATGTCGGAAATCTGCAAAAAACGATACAATTATAATTCTTACAATTCATTAGTATGAGGTGCGAAATTCCGGTCCAACAATTGAAAACTGATTTTTAGCTGTATTTTTGTCGCCGCATGCAGCCAATCGAAAATAATACCATAATAGCTATCCTTAGCTTTTTAGCAGGGATTTTTATTTTTGCTGCACAAATAACTTTAGTTGTTGATGTATTCAAACGAAAAATTTCTCCTAGTTTACTTTCTTGGTTGGGTTGGGCATTGTTAATTGGAACAGGTTTCGTTGCTCAGGTGGTGGAGCAAGGTTGGGAATGGAGCTTACTTGGATTGCTATTGTCGACATTAGGATGCTTCGTTATTTTCTTTACCGCATGGATACTTAAAAATTACCTCATGGTAAAATCCGATTGGCGATTTTTAATATTAGGTTTACTTTGCTTAGTAATATACTTCATTTCTAAAGATGCCTGGATCACCACCATCTTTGCCATAGTTGCTGATTTTATTGTAGGCATTCCAACCCTCATTCATGCTCATAAGAACCCTGTATCTCAAAAAAGCAATGCTTGGATGTTAGGGTTTGTAAGTTGGATATTTTCACTTATTTTATGCATTGGTCACTCATGGTTGTATGCATTATTTCCTATTTATTTATTCTTATATAACGGTGCCATGGTCTATTTAACCAAAGGAAGTTTGAAGTTTTGGCACAAAGCGCAATTGTAATTATAAGTATTACACAATTCGCACATTTAATAATTTGAATTTATGTTTAATGCACTATTAAACAAGAAAGTGTTAACAATCAAATATATCTATTGTTCATCAAAAATGAGTTTTATTTTAATTATTTTTTTAATTGCTTAATTTATGTTAAATAAGAAGTAAATGTAAACAATATCATCAAGTCCATGTTTTACCTACTCATTATTTAAAACAAACTTATGAAACTTAAAAATTATTTACTTACAAGTTTACTCCTCACAACTTTCTCTTTAACTTCTTTTGCAAGTTCAAAAATTCAAATCATTCATAATTCAGCAGACCCTGCAGCAGCAGTTGTTGACATTTATTTAGGTGCTGAATTAATTGCTGATGATTTTGCTTTTAGATCTGCGTCAGCTTTTCTTACCGTACCTTCAGGAGTTGAATTAGTAGTTTCGATTGCACCTTCTACTTCAATAAGTGTTGCCGATGCAATAGCTGCTTTTACTTACATATTAGCAGATGGTGAAAACTACGTAGCAGTAGCCAACGGTGTTTTAAATCCTGCCGATTTTGCAGTTAATCCTGACGGTGAAGCAACTGCATTTAATATCTTAGTTAAATCAGGTATCGAATTAACAGCTGCTGTTGGTTCAAATGTTGACTTTGTAGTATTACATGGTGCAACTGATGCACCTTCAGTAAGCGTTTATGCAAGAGGCGTTGCTCAGATTGTGCCAACTGCATCTTACACAGATTTTACTGATTATATCAGTGTTCCTGCAGGTTCTTATATTGTTGATATCACTCCTGCAGGCGCAGTTATTCCTGTAGTTGCTGCTTTCACAGCAGATTTAAGCACATTGGCTGGTGGAACAGCAGTTGTATTAGCTTCAGGATTCTTAAATCCTGCTGCAAATTTAGACGGTGAAGCATTTGCACTTATTGCTGTTTTAACTGACGGTACTGTTATTACTTTACCGGCTGCTGCAACTGCAACATTGCAAGTTATTCATAACAGCGCAGACCCTGCTGCAGAAGTAGTGGATGTTTATGTTGGTGGTGTTTTAACTGTCGACAATTTTGGCTTCAGAACTGCTACTGGAACACTTACAATTCCTTCAGATGTAGTTGTTTCAATTGCAGTAGCTCCGGGCACAAGTACAAGTGTTGCTGATGCTCTTGCAACATTTGATATCACATTTGCAGACAACCAAAATTATGTTGCCATTGCAAATGGTGTTTTAAATCCAATGGATTTTGCAGTTAACCCTGATGGTGCTTCAACAGCATTTACTTTATTCTCAACTGACAACATCCGCTTAACTGCTGACGATGCAACTAAAGTTGAATTTATTGCAGTACACGGTGCATCTGATGCTCCTACAGTTGACGTAAGAGTTGGTGGTGCAGCTTTAGTTGATGATGCATCTTATGGAGATATTACAGGTTATGTAGCTGTTGATCCGGGTACTTATGTATTAGATATTACTACAGCTGATGGAGCTGTAACAGTTGTATCTTACTCTGCGCCTTTAGATGGTCTTGCCGGTGGAACTGCGGTTGTATTCGCTTCAGGTTTCCTTAATCCTGCAGCTAATAACGACGGTGCTCCTTTCGGTTTATTTGCAGCACTTGGTGATGGAACAGTTGTTGAATTTGCAAACTTTGTTTCAATAAATGATAATACAACATTAGTTGGTGTTGCTGTTTATCCGAATCCAACTTCCAATACACTAATATTAAACAACGAAAATAACAGTAATTATTTTGCTTCTATATTTAACATGAATGGCCAAATGGTTAAATCTGTAAATGTAGCAGGTGGAAATACCACTGTAGATATTACAAACTTATCTGCAGGTATGTATACCATTTTAATAACTGACGGTATAAGCAATTATACTACCAACTTATCAGTGGTGAAATAATTTAATTTTATAATATTTAAAAAAATCCCGTCTTTTAAAGGCGGGATTTTTTTTTGTATTAATCTATGTTAGTTTAAAAGTGCGATTAAATAAATGATGACCAAAATCCATAATTTTCACGGTTTATTTGCGCTTATTAACATGGGTGTTTAAAGAAAATTAAAAATGTGCCGGGTTTCAGTGGCAAAACTTATCTTTGCAATGCATGAAACCCATAAAAGAAACGCCCCTCATGGGCCAATACAATAGCATCAAGAGCAAACATCCCGATGCTATATTGCTGTTTCGTGTCGGCGATTTTTACGAAACCTTTTCTCAAGACGCCGTAATTACTGCTAAAGTATTAGGCATTGTGCTCACCAAAAGAGCCAATGGCAGCGCCAGTCACATCGAATTGGCCGGGTTTCCTTACCATGCTTTAGATGCCTATTTACCCAAATTAGTGCGCGCAGGATATCGCGTAGCCATTTGTGAGCAATTGGAAGATCCCAAATTAACAAAGACCATTGTTAAACGAGGTGTTACCGAATTAATAACTCCGGGCGTTGCTACTAACGATAAAATGCTCGATACGCGGAGCAACAATTATTTAGCCGCTTACTTCGGAGAAAAAACAGGTGCAGGAATGAGCTTCCTCGATATTTCAACCGGCGAATTTTTTGTGGCCCAAGGCAATAATGAATATTTTGAAAAATTATTGCACACGTTACAGCCCGCAGAAATAATTGTCCCAAAACAACTCCAAAAACAATTTAAAGAGTTATTCGGCAATAAATTTTATGTGTACGCAATCGACGACTGGGTTTTTACATCCGATTATACACGTGAAAAATTATTAAACCATTTTGGCACTATCAATTTAAAAGGCTTTGGTATTGATGATATGCAATATGCCATCATCGCCGCCGGCGCAAGTATTCATTATTTAAGCGATACCGAACATAATAATATTGGCCACATAACAGGTATTTCTCGCTTAGCTGAAGAAACTTTTGTTTGGCTCGACAGATTTACCATCCGCAACCTGGAACTTATTCATGCATCATCAGAAGATGGTTCCAGCTTGTTAAAAGTGTTAGATCATACCATTACACCAATGGGCACACGATTATTAAAAAAATATATCGTGATGCCATTGAAAGAAAAAACGGCTATAGACAACCGTTTAAGTATGGTAGAACAATTAATTAAAGATCAACCACTTAGTGCAATCATTACCAATGCATTGCAACAAATTGGCGATTTGGAGCGCGTGGTGAGCAAAGTTTCGTTACAGAAAATAAATCCCCGCGAAGTTTTACAACTCAACCGAGCGCTGCATGCAATTATTCCATTACAAACGGAGTTGCTGAAATCAAACGATATTCATTTAAAACAACTTGGCGATCAACTACATTTATGTGCCGTAATTCGCGAGCAAATTGATACCCAAATTGCAGAAGATGCTCCTGCACTTGTTCATAAAGGCGGATTAATAAAAAAAGGTGTGCATCCCGAACTGGATGAATTGCGCGACATTGGTACTTCAGGAAAAGATTTTTTATTAAAGTTACAGCAAGATGAAATTGTAAGAACAGGAATTCCAAGTTTAAAAATTGGGTTCAATAATGTATTCGGTTACTTTCTTGAAGTTACCAATAAATATAAAGATGTAGTTCCGGCCGAATGGATTCGCAAGCAAACATTAACAAGCGGCGAGCGATATATTACACCATTGCTCAAAGAGTATGAAGATAAAATTTTAGGTGCCGAAGAAAAAATTCTTGCGCTCGAACAAAAAATTTACGACATATTAATTGCTGCATTGCAGGAATATGTAAAACCAATTCAACAAAACGCGTCAGTAATTGCAAGATTGGATGTATTGCTCAATTTTGCCAATATAGCAGTGCAATACAATTATCGCAAACCGGAAATTTCAGAAGATTATGCCATTACGATTACCGATGGTCGTCATCCTGTAATCGAACATCATCTGCCGGTAGGCGAAAGCTATGTGCCAAATTCTATTGTATTAGATACCGATGAGCAACAAATCATCATTATCACCGGTCCAAACATGGCGGGTAAATCTGCGTTGTTAAGGCAAACTGCATTAATTGTTTTAATGGCACAAATGGGCAGTTTTGTTCCTGCGGCCGGAGCAAAAATTGGTATTGTAGATAAAATTTTTACACGTGTTGGCGCCAGCGATAATATTTCATCAGGCGAGTCTACTTTTATGGTGGAGATGAATGAAACTGCAAGCATCATGAATAATATTTCTAATCGCAGTTTAATTTTATTGGATGAAATCGGTAGAGGTACTTCTACTTACGATGGTATTTCAATAGCCTGGAGTTTATGCGAATTTTTACATCAACACCCAACAGCTAGAGCTAAAACTTTATTTGCAACACATTACCATGAGTTAATTGAATTAGAAACAAAATTTGAACGGATTCAGAATTTCCATGTAAGCACAAAAGAAGCGGGCAATAAAGTAATTTTCTTACGCAAATTGCAACAAGGTGGCAGCAAACATAGTTTTGGTATTCACGTTGCAAAAATGGCAGGTATGCCGCCACAAATTGTATCTCGTGCCAACGAAATATTAAAACAATTAGAAGATAAACATATTGGCGTCGATTTAAAGGATAAATTAAAAAAGATGCAAGCGCAAACTTTCCAACTTAACATGTTTAGCATGGATGATCCTCAATTAATTAAAATACGTGAAATATTAGAACATCTGGATATTAATACCCTCTCTCCAATTGAGGCATTAATGAAATTAAAAGAGTTACAGGATATCGTAAATTAACGTACAAAAAAAGCCCCGCCGTTTCCGAGCGGAAACTAAGCGGAGCTCACATTTGAAAACCCAATTACCCTATATCTTTAAAGACTTAACCCGTAATTATACATTTTGTTCGGATACGACGGATAAAATCCTTCAATTATTACATTCTTACCACTCTTATCTAGCAAATTCTTTGCCAAATCATTATAATTTACAATTTTTTTATCATCAATTCCGGTAATTATAAATCCTTCTTTAATTCTAGTCTGCTGATATACCTTTCCATTTTTAATTCCGGTAACCTTTACGCCACCATCAATGTTATAATAATCAGCTTCTTTTCCTGTAACATCCTCAGTTTCAAGACCTAAACTAGAAACTACTTCATTAACTTCTTTCTTTACAATTTCGGTATTCCCTTTTTGATTCTTTAATACCACAACAATATTTTTCCTGTCTTTGTTCCGCAGAACTGAAACATTAACTTTTTCGCCCGGGCCATATTTACTCAATTGCTCCTGCAATTCGGGGAATGAGTTAATTGGGGATGTATTAATATGGGTAATTATATCCCCAACATTTATTCCTGCCTCACCTGCACCTGAGCCTGCAA
>JANMLV010000105.1:0-2817 GCA_031372705.1 Bacteroidota bacterium
TGGGAACGATTGCGATGCTCATAATCGCCCCAAAAATGGAAATATTCGAATAACAAACCCTCAATTTCGGTGTTTTCGAGCAGCTGGCTGCAACGTGACCTGATATTGGCATAATCCTTCTCGTGAATGACTTCGTCGCCCTGAATGTAAAATAACCAGTCTCCGGTGCAATGGCTGCGCGCGAAATCTGTTTGCTGTGCATATACCTGCGCCTTTGGAAATTTTACAGTATCCCAAACGGTGTGAATCATTTTAATTTTAGGGGAATTAATGCTTTCAATCAGTGCTATTGTGCCGTCGCCTTCGTCGTTATCACCAACGGCAATCACGAACTCATCTACCAATGGCAATACGCTTAGAATCGACTCCCGAACGGGATACGACAATTTATCTGCATTGCGAATGAAGGTGAAGGCGGAGAGTTTCATGGAACAAAATTAATGTGCAAATATGGTGAATAAAAGCCTGAATCGCAGCTCGAAATTAATCCGTTCAATCCGTTAAATCAGTGTTTCTTTTTTTTTCTCGCGGAGAAAAGGGAGAAAGCGGAGCCGCGGAGTTGAACAGCCGATGTGCAAATGTGCTGATTAAACAGCCAACATTCCAACTCAAAAACTAATCCGCGCCTCCGCTTTCTCCTTTCCTCCGCGTGAAACACTAATCTCCTATAAGAATCTCCTCTAACCTACGCAAGTCTTCAACTTTATACTGCTCGTTGGGTTTTTTAATGAGGTTGATGAGGTATTGAACATATTCTAATAATACCTGACGATTCGATGCAGGTGCAAAATATTTATCGCTTGGCTGAGCGCCAATTTTGTTGAGATAAACATTAATTTCTTTTTCACTGAAAACTAATCCCTTGTTGTATGGATTAATGTAAAATAAAACATCCTTTCGGTTATTTTCTCTGTCGCTGAAATCGGTAATAAAATCTTTGCTCCGAGTTAAAATAAAATGTGCACTCAAACAAACACCGTAAACCGGTAAATCTAACTGCTGACATAAACTCAAATACAAAATTCCTATTGCAAAATGATTGCCTTTAAACGCATCAACCAAATTGTTAATGTACATGTAACGCATTTCATCATCATCGTTATTCAACGGCAGAAACTGATAATGCGAAAAAAGTGTTTGGTTAACAACATTCATCTGCTCGAGGGGCGACAAATAATTATTTATGCCAATCCAAATATCTTTTTGAATGCGAGAAATAGTTTTTAATAATTTCTCCTCATCTAATTCAGGGTATTGATGTCGTGTTATTATGAGCACACCACGCAATAAATCATTATTGTCGTGCTTTGCCCAGTCGGCTAAATCTTTTTCTACTAAGGTAAATTGAATATGATGAATTAATTCCTCAATACGCTCTTGTAATGTAGGGTTGGGAATAGTGGTATAAGCATCTTCCAACTTTTCTATAACCATTGGCCCCAATGCAATTAATCGTGCCGACACATTTTCAAATACTTCTTTATCACTGTCGTCTAACAATGCAATAAGTGCAGCTATTTCACTTTCATTACTCAAAATAAAACTATTTAACTTTTCTTTTTAGCGAAACGTTTTTTTCCTTTAACCGATGGGTCGGTATTTTTTACAATATCCAAAACATCATCCAACGTTAAATCTTTGGCAACTTTATCTTTTGGAATTTTGTAATTTTCTTTTCCTTTTTTAATGTATGCGCCGTATTGTCCGTTCAACACTTGTATTTCGTGTTCAGGAAAATCATGAATTAATTTATTGGCATCTTTTTCATCTTTCGCTAAAATTAATTCTATTGCTTCTTCTAATGTAATTAACGCAGCTTCCGTTCCTTTCGGAATAGAATAAAACTTTTTCATATTGCGCACGTAAGGACCAAAACGGCCAATACCAACTACAACATCATCTTCGCGGTATGTACCAATAGTTTTCGGCAACTCAAATAATTTAATGGCATCTTCTAATGTAAGTTCTGCCATATTTTGCGTCTTCAATAAACCTGCAAATTTTGGTTTTTTGGCGTCGGGATTATTCTTTAATTCTTTCGGATCCAACGTCTCTCCCATTACTACCATGGCACCGTATTTTCCCATCATCACTTTTAATGGTTCACCGTTTGGATGCACACCTAAAATGCGCTCGCCGGTAATTTTTTGTGCTGTTTTAGTGGTGATTTCCATATGCGCATGAAACGGCTTATAAAAATCATCAATCATTTTATGCCAATCAATTTTACCGACAGCAATTTCATCAAACTGCTCTTCTACTTTTGCGGTAAAATGATAATCTAAAATTTGCGGGAAATTGGTAATTAAAAAATCGGTAACCAACATACCTAAATCGGTTGGAAACAATTTCATGCGCTCGGCACCGTATGTTTCGGTAAGCGATTGCTTTTGCACTTTTCCGTCCTTTAAAGTATATTGAATAAATACGCGCTCCACGCCTTCTTTATCTTTTTTCTCAACATATTCGCGTTTCTGAATGGTAGAAATTGTTGGTGCATAAGTTGATGGTCGACCGATGCCCAATTCTTCTAATTTTTTTACCAAACTCGCTTCCGTGTATCGCGCACCCGGTTTCGAAAATTTTTGTGCGCCAATCATTTCTATTAATGCTAAATCTTGCCCGATTTTTAATGGAGGTAATAAGGTAGCATCATCATCTTTTTCATCTTCTAATGCTTCGGTATATACTTTTAAGAAACCATCAAATTTTATAATTTCACCTTTGGCAACCAAGTTTTCTTTTCTGGTGGAAATATCAATATCAACAATTGTTTTTTCCAACTCTGCATCTGCCATTTGCGATGCCATAGTGCGT
>JANMLV010000117.1:0-4546 GCA_031372705.1 Bacteroidota bacterium
ATCTTCATCGGCATAATAAGCAAGTGGCGTGCAAGTTTCTTTAAATTTAATTACCCAAAAATCATCTGCTACAATGGCACCTTCATAATGTTCTGAAACATCACCATCATTTGATTTGCTTCTGCCTGCCATTAAATAAGAACCTACCGAATCTACCACTAAGGTATGGGCAATATCGGCATCGGTGCCACCAAAACAAGCAGCCCATTTAATTACACCTAATGAATCTATATTTAAAGCCCAAAAATCGCCATAAAACAAACCGCCGTGGTGGCCGGTTACATCGCCATTGTTTGGTGAACCGGTGGTGCCGGCTATCACAATATCGTTATCGGTTACCATTTGAAAATCATAAGCGTATTCAGCACCTGAACCGCCATAATTTTCCTCCCAAATTAAATTACCTTCTGCATCTAATTTAATAATCCATAAATCTGCTTGGTAACCGGGGTAATGCTCACTTACATCACCATCACTTGAATAGGTATAGCCACAAACAAATATGTGGTTACTTGCTGTTACAAATATATCGTAAGCTTCCTCGATTTCGCTGCCACCGTAAAATTTTTCCCATATCAAATTACCATCTGCATCGGTTTTAATAACCCTGTAATCATAATTAAACCAACCATCAACACTCTTAAAGCCACCTACCAACAAGTCGCCGGTTGACATAACGGCTATGCCATAGCCAATATCATCCATAAAATCACCATAGCCATTTACCCATAACAAATTACCATCAGCATCTAATTTACCTATAATCAAATCCGTATAACTTCCTGAACCTATATGCCCTGTTATATCACCGTCATTAGATTGACTGCGCCCCGTAAACACAAATCCCGAATCTGTTGTTTGCTCCAGATCATATATATAGTCTGTTTGGGAACCGCCAAAAGTAGTTTGCCATAACATATTGCCAAGGCTATCTATTTTAAACACCCAACAATCAGCAGCACCTTTATTCAAAGTTATATCAACATCATCAGAATAAGTATATCCACCTATTACAAAACCTCCATCAAAAGTTGATACTATTTTTGATGCATAATCCGTACTAGAGCCCCCGAATGATTGCTCCCAAATGATTACCCCAAATTTATCAATTGTACAAATCCAAATGTCGCTTCCACCATAAGCAATTGAAACGTCCTCACTATCTGAACCGGTACTACCAACTATAACCACATTTGAACTCGAAGTCAATATACTTGAATAAGCTCCATCACCGTTATATCTTCCATAACTTTTTTCCCATTCAAGCTCAACCACTTGACCTGAGGCTAAACTTGAAATAAAACTTATAGCAAACAAAATAAAGAAAACCCTCAAAAACATTTTATAAAATTACAAAAGAATCCGTCATTACGCATTGGTGAACAAATAAACCGGGTTCAAATTTTTCCCAATCCGCCATCAACTAGTTTCACCATTCAACGTATTACATCTGTGGAAATGCTTGCGCCTTTAGAAGCAGTCTTATACAATTATTACAGGAATCTGATTGCTACGCAAACTATTACCGATGGCAGTCGTATAGATATATCTCAATTTCCTGTTGGCATGTATGGTATTGTTCTAAAATCAGGTAACAATACTTTGGAAACAGAATTGTTGATAAAAATGAAGTAAATAACTAGCTTATCTAAATAGTTTAAACAAACTATAAATAAATTATTAATTCACAACAATCACCTTTTCAATATAATCTTTTTCACCTCCAACTATTCTAACAAAATAATTGCCGGCAGATAATTGACTGACATTAAATTGAATCGGAATATTTTTATTGATAGCCATGTGTTTAAGTGCAACTATTTCACCTTTCATATTTATAATTTCGATAGTTGCATCCGGAATAAATGCATTTACCTTAATGTTGGCCATTTCACTTGCAGGATTTGGATATAGTTGTATGCCAGTTGAATGCGCATATACATCTACACCAATATTTGGTTCTTCTTCAAATAATTTAAATTCCCATGCTCCGCGACCATACGTGCCATAACGCACTGCTTTAATTTCTTCTACATAATCTACACTCCAATACGTTTGCAGCGGTGCATCGGTGCCTGCTAAGGGATACCATTTATTTTCAGCTTTTACATAAACGTAAGGTGCCACCTCTGTTGCTGCAAATAATAAACTATCGTTATCGGTTATTGCTAAATCATAAACTAAAGTAGATGGCAATCCATCTGTAAGTCCTGTAAATGTTGTGCCATTATCTTCGGTAACATACACTGCAGGATTATCGTAACCACTGCCACCGATATATACAACACCCAATGTTGTTTTTGAAGGTTCAATACTTGCACCATAAAAATAATGTGAACCCGGACCATCGAATCCTGAACTAAGTGTCCATGTTTCACCTGCATCTGTTGAATAATAAAAATTGCCGCCCGTTGTAAGCAAGTACCAATAATTAGGATCTATTGGTGAATAATTAATTGCAGAAATTGAACCTCCACCGGCTACAGAAAAATTCTTAGCTTGCTTAACGCCATCAACATAAGGACCCGATTTTTCTACACGCCACAAATAAGCGCCGCCGGCATCGGAGCCGCCGCCCCACCATGCTACTTTATTATCCCATGGGTCCTGCATAATTGGTGCCATCCATAGATGTCCGTAACCTTCAAAATCCCAGAAAAACATATTGGAACCTGCTGCAGCATCATCGATGTACATCGCGAAGCCGGGATAAATACACCACAAATTATCACCACCACTTCTAGTAACAAAATGGCCATAATCGCCGCTAATTAATTGGTCAAAATAATAATCACCATCAATATCGTAAGCACTGCGCTGATAACCTTGGTCTTGTGCACCGGCAAAAATAATATCAGGAACAAATCGATAAGTAAATACATCGTAATATTGTGCATTGCGCATACCCTCAACTGTCATATTATTCCAGGTTAATCCGGCATCGAGCGATTTATATAAACCACCATCGGTACTAATTAATACCATTTCTTGTCCGGAACCTGGGTCTACAAATGTGCGCACAAATGGAATATCGGCATGTAAATTATTTTCAACATTATCGTAATATTCCCACCAATAATTATTTCGAACCCAAGTATTTCCTCCGTTAAAACTTCTATGTGTATCTAATCCACCGTAATATAAATAATCTTCTGTTTTTTGGGAGCAGGAAAAACTATTTTTACTGAAATTATACTCATCAACAGAACCGGTAAACAACCATGTTAATCCCGCATCGCTTGATTTATAAATATCGGTATTCCCTGTTGCATAATTATTATTCGCTACATACAAAACAGTAGTGTCAACACCTTCAAAACCACTCAACATTACATCACCGTCATCGGTAATTGGCAAAGTGCCTAAGTTATTAAGAGTGCCTGTTTCATCAAACACACGTACATTATTATTTTCTACTAAATAGCAAACAGGTTCACCACTGTAAGATGCCCATAAAATAAAATTATTCATGCCACCATAAGTTGGCACATCATAAGAAATTATTTTTTCGAATGAAACACCTAAATCAGTTGATTTGTAGATTGAAATAATATCCCACCAATTAGTATAATCCCACTCATATGCTAAAACGTACATGGTATGATTCGCATCGTTTAGCATTTCTGCATCTGCCACATAACCCCATGCTTCAACATTCTCGAGACCCGTGGTTTCTGTCCAACTCAGACCTTCATTATCGGTATAAAAAATTCCTTGTAAACCCCATTGCGAAGTTGCAACTATAATTCTATCTTCAATTTTGCGCAGCATATGGCTTGCTGCAATTTTAAAATTATCGTTTATTACGTTCCAATTGGTTCCGTCAATATCGCCTTTCCATAAATTGCCGCCATCGGTAAAAGCATAAATATTATCATTTTCGTAATCTACTTCTGTGGCCCAAATTCTACCCGATGTATTAAAACTGCCTAGTTCATCCCATTTACCTACAACATTGCCATCTGCCAATGTATCCCACTCGCCGCCGGTTGTTCTGTATTCATTTAAAGATGCACGTTCTTTCATTAATTTATAGCGCAAATCGGCATCCATTTGTTTCCAATTGGTGCCCGGAGCAGAACGGTGCATCGATTCAAAAAAAGCTTCGCGTTCTTCGCTGTTTTCTTCGCCTTCAGCCTGCATTTTAGATACTTCGGTAGGAGCCGGCATGCTTTCATGAAAATTGTTTTCATCTTTTTGCAAAATAAAAACAAAATACATCACTGCAAATGTCAATAAAACAGTAACAGCAACAATAATAAGCCCTAATTTTTTCTTCATATTAAACCGGTTGAATAATTATATTAAACGACATTCAAAATTTTCAATGTTTCAAAAAAATAACAATGGGATAAGGTATTTAAAATATTATTTTATCACTTCATTAATTACTGTTCCAACACAACCATTCGGTTCCGAAATTTTTAACATCGATGCAATTGTCGGAGCAATGTCAGTTACTTTCACATTTCTATAAAGAGCGCCGTGCTGGATTTTCCAACCATAAAAAACTAATGGCACATGTGTATCATACGAAAAGTGCGAA
>JANMLV010000169.1:0-24678 GCA_031372705.1 Bacteroidota bacterium
GTACTTGGCGTTCAAAAAACAACCGAAATGATGGAGGCAGCCGGTTTATCCGCAGCTCCTTGGGTGAATGAAATGTTGAGTGCCGGTTTTAAAACATTTTATGTAACTGAAAATGGAATACGCAAATTTTATGATGTTGCATCAAAATCGTATCAAATAATTCCGGGCGCAGATGCATTTATAATTTTAGATAATTATCGCAACGCAAAACCTGTATTCAAAAATGCAGGCGCAACATTACACGATATTGGTGACGGAATCGTAAATCTGGAATTCCACACAAAAATGAATGTAATCGGAAGCGAAATTTTGGAAGCAATGCATAAGTCAATCGACATTGCCGAAAAAAATTATCGCGGATTAGTAATTGGAAACGATGCAGCAAATTTTTCAGCCGGCGCAAATATTGCCATGATGCTGATGCTCGCCATCGAACAAGAATATGATGAGCTCGATATGGCAATTCGCTATTTCCAAAATACAATTATGCGTGTGCGTTATTCAAGTATTCCGGTTGCCGTTGCACCACATGGCCTCACCTTAGGCGGTGGTTGCGAAATGACGATGCATAGTGATGTTGCTGTAGCCGCAGCAGAAACATATATCGGACTTGTAGAAGTTGGCGCAGGATTAATTCCTGCCGGCGGTGGAACTAAAGAACTCGCATTGCGCGCCAGCGATAAATTTTTTAAAGGCGATATTGAAATTCCTACGTTGCAAGAAATGAGTTTAAATATTGCAATGGCAAAAGTGGCTACAAGCGCACGCGAAGCATTCGACTTAGGCATCTTAAGAAAAGGTATCGACCGTGAAGTAATAAATGGCAATCGCGTTATCGCTGAAGCTAAAGATGCTGTGCTCGAAATGGCAAACAATGGTTATACACCTCCTCAAAAACGAAATGATATTAAAGTATTGGGTAGAAGTGCACTCGGAAGTTTCTATACAGGAATTGCTTCGATGCGCATGGGGAATTATATATCTGCACATGATGAATTAATTGCAAAAAAAGTATGCTACGTAATTTGTGGTGGCGATTTAAGCGCACCTACCGAAGTAAATGAACAATATTTATTGGATTTAGAACGAGAAGCATTTTTATCGCTGTTAGGCGAAAAGAAAACGCTTGAGCGCATGCAATTTATTTTAAAAACCGGTAAACCGTTAAGAAATTAATTTCCCTCAATAATAAAAATTATTTTATGCAAGAAGCTTATATAGTTGCAGGATTAAGAACAGCAGTAGGAAAAGCATCAAGAGGTGGATTTCGATTTACGCGCCCCGATGACTTAGCAGTAGATTTAATTCGTCAGTTACTTTTAAAAGTTCCTCAATTAGACCCCGCTCGCGTGGAAGATTTAATTGTAGGAAATGCCGTTCCTGAAGCAGAACAAGGTTTGCAAATTGGCAGAATGATTGCCGTGCGCGCATTGCCAATTGCAACAGGTGGCATGACTGTTAACCGATACTGCGCAAGCGGCGTTGAAACAATTGCAATCGCAACAGCTAAAATAAAAGCAGGCATGGCCGATTGTATTATTGCAGGCGGCGTTGAGAGCATGAGCTTGGTGCCAACCGCCGGATGGAAAGTGGCCTTAAATTATGAAACAGCAAAGGAACATCCCGATTATTATGTTGGAATGGGATTAACAGCTGAAGCTGTTGCTCAACAATTTAATATTAGTAGGGAAGATGCTGACCAATTTTCATACGAGTCGCACCAAAAAGCAATTAATGCAATTGAATCCGGCATTTTTAAAAATGATATTGCACCAATTGAAGTGAATGAAGTTTTTATTAATGATAAAAATAAACGCGCCGAAAAAAAATATATAGTTGATACCGATGAAGGACCACGTAAAGACACATCAATTGCTGCATTAAATAAATTGAAACCTGTTTTTGCAAATGGTGGAATTGTTACTGCCGGTAATTCATCACAAACTTCCGATGGCGCAGCATTTGTTATTGTAATGAGTGAACGCATGGTGAAGGAATTAAATCTGCAACCAATTGCGCGAATGATTAGCTGCGCAGTTGTTGGTGTTGAACCGCGCATAATGGGAATTGGTCCTGTTGCTGCAATACCAAAAGCATTAAAAATGGCAAACATGCAATTGCAAGATATCGATTTAATTGAATTAAACGAAGCATTTGCTTGTCAAGCGTTGGCTGTTATTCGCGAAGCCGGCCTCGATCCGGCTAAAGTAAATATTAATGGCGGTGCAGTTGCACTTGGTCACCCGCTTGCTTGCACAGGAACTAAATTAACGGTTCAAATTGCATCCGATTTAAAACGATTAAATAAAAAATACGGAATGGTTACAGCTTGTGTTGGCGGTGGTCAAGGCATTGCCGGAATTTATGAACGCATTAACTAATTAAAATAAATTTTTCAACTTAAAATAATATTGTCATGGCAGATTTAAATGTAAAATCCCTTACACTGAAAGGTGGTGAATTTTTAATCAAGGACGCAACTCCTGAAGATATTTTTACTCCTGAAGAATTAAACGAGGAGCAATTAATGATTAAACAAATGACAAAAGAATTTGTCGACACCGAAATATTGCCAAACCTCGATCGTATCGACCATCAAGAAGTAGGATTAATGGCATCGCTTTTAGATAAAGCCGGTGAGATTGGTATTTTAGGTTTGCCTATTCCGGAAGCCTATGGCGGATTTAATAAAGACTTCAATACCATATCGGTTGTAACTGAAGAAACAGGCGCAGCGCATGCATTTTCTGTTGCCTATGGCGCACAAAGCGGAATTGGAACATTGCCAATTTTATACTTTGGAACAGAAGCGCAAAAACAAAAATATTTACCCGGATTAGCATCAGGAAAATTACACGCAAGCTATTGCTTAACCGAACCCGGCAGCGGTAGCGATGCATTGGCTGCTAAAACTAAAGCAGTTTTGAGCGATGATGGCAAAAACTATATCCTCAACGGTCAAAAAATGTGGATTACCAATGCAGGCTTCGCTGATATATTTACCGTTTTTGCAAAAATTGATGGTGACAAATTCACCGCATTTATTGTAGATAGAAATGCACCTGGTTTTACAATCGGTATCGAAGAGAAAAAAATGGGCATTAAAGGTTCATCAACCTGCCAAATATTTTTTGAAAATACACCTGTTCCGGTTGAAAATGTTTTAGGTGAAATTGGAAAAGGACATTTAATCGCATTTAATATTTTAAATATTGGCAGATACAAATTATGTGTTGGCGTTTTAGGTGGCGCGAAAGCATTAATCGATATCTCCGTAAAATATGCAAATGAACGCGTTCAATTTAATGTGCCTATTGCAACTTTTGGCGCAATTAAATATAAGTTAAGCGAACAAGCTATTAGAACTTTTGCTGCTTTAAGTGCAACCTATAGAACCAGCGATTATATCGATAAAAAAGAAAAGGAATTAGTTGAACAAGGTGTTGGATTCGAAAAAGCATTATTGGGTGCTGCCGAAGAGTTCGCCATTGAATGTGCTATGTTGAAAGTAATTGGTTCCGAAGTGTTAGATTATGTTGTTGATGAATGTGTGCAAATACATGGCGGGAATGGATATAGCGAAGAGTATCCTGCAGCAAGATCATATCGCGATGCTCGAATTAACAGAATATTTGAAGGAACCAACGAAATTAACCGACTGCTTACCGTTGATATGCTTTTGAAACGCGTTATGAAAGGTCAACTCGATATGATGGGCCCTGCTATGGCAGTTCAAAAAGAATTAATGGCGATTCCTGATTTCGGTTCCGGTGATGAGGGCTTATTTGCTGCAGAAGAAAAGGCAGTGAAGAATATGAAAAAAGCGTTTTTCATGGTTGCCGGTGCTGCTGTCCAAAAATTAATGATGAAACTAAAAGATGAACAAGAAATTTTGATGAATGCTGCCGATATGATGAATGAAATATTTGTGGCAGAATCATTATTGTTGCGAGTTAAGAAACTAACTTCAGCTCGCGGTGAAGAGGCAACTGCTATTTATCGCGACATGGTTAAAGTATACTTTACGGATAGCGTTGATCGACTCAACAAAGCCGGTAAAACCGCAATTGCTGCATTTGCAACAGGCGACGAACTACGCATGATGCTGCTAGGACTTAAACGCTTTACAAAATATGAAGTGATTAATACAACCGAAGCTCGACGTCGTATTGCCGACAAAATGATTGCCGATGGTGGGTATCGTTTTTAAATAGGTGAAAAAATTTAAATTTTATCCCGCAATCAAAATTTGTTTGCGGGATTTTTTATTTCTGCTTTTTTGGACTCGAATACCAATCGGGATTATTGGAAAAATAAATCAGAAATTAGCGATTTTGTGACAGGCAGAAACTGTTTCAATATGAATTATTTATAAAGACAATATCAAATTATTGAATTGCATTTTCAAATCTGTTGCACCTATTTTAAATTTACTATTCAGGTAGGGATATTAGATTTTGTTAATATATGTATATACATAATATGTTTTTTGTTTCACATTATGATTAACAAAAATCCCAATTTGGTAGTTATTAGTCTTAATTAATTTAATCATACACACATGAAGTATTTAATTTTATTTTCAGTTAACTTATTTTTAACATCCCTTGTTTTTGGTCAAAGCACCACCATCGGTACAACCACTTATGATTTGCAAACTTACAGCAGTTCAAAAAATCGAATTGTTGCATATAGTGACGGGCAAATTTCAGCAACTTGGATAGGTTCGAGTAGCTTGTCGCCATCATTTTCTGATCGCGGAATGTATTTTAATCAATTAATAGACGGTGTTTGGGGAGCTTATCCTACTGCTAGAATTGAAGGCCTAAAAGCCGGATTTGGTGAAATAGTTGAAGTTGATGACCATGAAATAATGGTTTCAAATTCTACCTCAAGTATTTTGCTATACAAAAATTCAGCACCAGGTGCCGAAGATTGGACTCCAACAGCCGGCTCAGGCGATATTTCAGGTTCATGGCCCGTTGCGTATTGTCCTGCAGGTTCTGATGATATTTATTTGGTTAATGCAAATTCAACAACACCTACCGAATTATATTTTTCTAAGTCGACCGATGGTGGAGAATCTTGGGCAATTGCAGAATATACCTTGCCATTTTTAACAACAGATTTTGGTATTGGGTCTATATCTGCAGAAGTATATCAAATTATTGTTTACGGTGCCGATGTGTATGTATTATTTGGTACATCAACAACTGATATGGTGCTCCTTTATTCAAGCGATTTTGGTAATCCCGGTTCATGGGGTAGTTCTGTAATTAGAGATTTCCCTATTGATAATTATACCGGTGCAATTGGACAAACTACCGACATAGGCGGTGATGGTATAGCAGATACAATTTTGACAAACGATGGAACACACGAAATGATTATTGCTCCTGATGGCACAATTCATATTTTTACAGGAGCCATGAAAATTTATGATAATGCACCAGCTGTTAGTGGATGGTCTTCATCATATAACACTGCCGGTATTTTCTATTATAAAATTGGTTTAGCCGAAATGCAATATCTCGATTTAAAAATTGATTGGAAAAATGACGACGGCTTAAATGATTATGACCTCGGAATTGGTGTTGATGCTTCTGCTTATGGCGCTCGAAGTTTTACAAGTTCACCAACAGCGGCAATTGACGAAGCAACAGGTAAAATATATTTGGTATACATGATGCAAATTGAATATACCGATCAATTTGATAACCCCGCAGCCGCAGGAGCACAATCAAAAAGCGATTTATTTGGCATTTATTCACTTACCGGCGGCGACTCTTGGTCAAACCCGGTTAATTTAACCTATAATGCCTATAAAGGTATTGAAAATACTTACCCTAGCGCTGCAGAAAGGGTAGTTGATGGAAAAGTACATGTTATGTGGATGGAAGATACTGACCCGGGAACCTATTTTGATTTTCCTTCTGATCCAATTCATACTAATAATATTAAATACAGCGCTTGGGACGATGAAAGGTTTTCGCCATATCCGCCTCAAGCAAATTTTTCGATTGAAATAAATGATTTGGGTGTTGATGTTGAAGCCGTATTTACAAATTTATCTATTGATGGAGAAATCTATGAATGGAATTTTGATGATGGCGATTTTTCAAATGTATTTGAACCGGTGCATATTTTCGGTGATGGATCATATAATGTTTGTTTAACGGTAACTAATGCTTATGGCGTTGATACCCATTGCGAAAGTATTATTAATACATCGCCTCCCATTGCGAATTTTTCATTTACAGGTGAGCCAAATGTTTTGTTTACTAATCTTTCAACCGGCGGAACTCCGGATTCATACCAATGGAATTTCGATGATGGCTTTTTAAGTACGCTCGAAAATCCAAATCATGCTTATACTGAAAATGGAATTTATAATGTTTGTTTAACTGTGACAAATATTTTGGGAACTTCAACTTATTGCAGTGATGTAGAAATTAATTATTTTGTTGCTCCAATTGTTGATTTTGATGTCGCCGGTGGACCGGTGGTTACTTTTACTGACTTAACATCCGGTGGTCCAACCTCTTGGTCATGGAATTTTGGTGATGGCGATTTTTCAACACTACAAAACCCGGTGCATACTTTTGATGCAAATGGCGTTTATAATGTTTGCCTGACAGCAACAAATGCTTTCGGATTTGCTACAGGATGTCAATCAGTTACAATTGATGAATATTTAGCGCCTGTTGCAGACTTTTCGTTTACAGGTGATCCTACTGTTTCATTTACAGATATTACTACAAATGATCCAACATCTTGGTTTTGGGATTTTGGCGACGGATTTTTAAGTAATCTTCAAAACCCATTGCACACATTTGATGTTGAAGGTAATTACAATGTTTGCCTAACTGCAACAGCACCGGGTGGTACCGATGAGCATTGCCAAACAATTTCTATTGCGAATTCAACTGACGCTCCGGTAGTTGAATTTGAATATAGTTTCACCGGCGGAATGGAAGTGAGTTTTATCGATTTGTCTACCAATATACCTTCTTCTTGGATTTGGGATTTCGGTGATGGAAGTATTTCAGGTTTCCAGAATCCATCGCATATTTACCCTACTACAGGAGAGTTTACAGTTTGCTTAACAGCATCTAACGGCTCAGGTGACGGATTTTTATGTAAGCAGATTTATTTATCAAATAGTATAGAAAACAATACCATGGAAATTACAGCTTATCCAAATCCGGTAAGCACGCAGCTATTTGTTGAATTAGCCGTTTCAGACAATATTAGCGGAAAAATATTTAGCATAACAGGCGAGTCTTTTCCATGCAATATTGCTCAAAATGGGAAATCAATTGTGTTAAATACCACTCATTTGCCTTCCGGCTTCTATTTATTACAATTAACTTCTGATAAAGAAATCGGTATTTTCCCGTTTGAAAAAATTAATAATTGACCGTTATTTCCGTTGGAAAATATTAGGTAAGCAGGTTTAATTACACCAATAGTAATATATTAATTTTATTACTATTGGTGTTTTTTTCGGAAATGATTTTAAGCAATCAATGCAACTGTGTTTCGTTGTCGCATATATGCAAATAATATGGCATAACTAAAAAACGTAGACACAAAAAATAAATAGAAATAAGGCACTTCAATCATATTGTAAAAAAACACTAACACAATTTTCAATGTGCAGATGCCAAAAAACGCTGTATTTAGCAATATGCGTTTATTTATTAATCGATAAATGCCAAGCATTAAAAATGGTAAAATTGCTGCAACAATAATCTGTAAATCATGCAGTAATTTAATTTGTGAAATATCAAAATAACGCGCATACCCTAAAAATTTTTGGTAATACTTGCCATTCTCGTCGTCATTATATCTCCAGGCATTGTCAACGCCAACATGATAATCGGCGGGTATGTTTAAAAAATATTCCGGTTGTTTGAAACCAAATGGCAATAAAAAAACAAAGAATATTATTATGGCTATAACTGCCGTAATAGTGTATGCTTGCTTGCGCGATTCATACACAAATACATAAATTAAATACATTGGTACCCAAAAAAACAACGAAAATCGACTCATTAAACAACAAGCAATTGCAATACCAATAAGGATTGGCTTTTTACTCATTAAAGCAAATGCAAGAAACAAATAATAGGCAATAACTATTCCTTCTTCAGTTCGCCCAAATGTTATCTTGTCTTTTAACATCAAGAAATTCAGTAACATAAATAATGAAATAAATGTCACAATCACTATCATTGGATTTCCTGCATAATTTTTCGGCAACATTTTATAAGTAAAATAGAATCCCAATAAAAAGAAAACTATGGTTGTAAACCTAATATCTATTCCGGCCCATTGCGCAAATGTAAATGGAAGCCACATTAATGGCATGTAAGGAGGTTGTTTGCCATTCCATATTTCCATTATCGGTGCATAAATTTTTTCGCCATTAATAAGCCGTTGACACATAACCTGAATTTGAGGTAACATATCGGCTGCAATTACATCAATAGGCATTGTATAAATAATTGTTATAGCTTGCACAATAAAAAATCCGCCAATTAATATAAATCCGCTTGGAATCAACCAACGATTAATTGCTATAGGTGTTTTTGCTTCTGCAGGTTCAATAGACTGAGTTTTTTGAGGTAATAAGGGCAAAATGCCAATTGCTAATCCGCTCAAGAAATAAATGATGGCAACTATCTCTGCATCAATTGGACTTCGCAATACATAAGTACAGCATAAAGTTTCAGCTATTGTTAAAAATAATAATAACAAAACTTTAATATCGTAACGCTTAAAGGCAAATAACATAGGTGTAAATTCAGTTAACCACGAAGATACTTAAACATTTGCTAGACAAATAATTATTGTCACGCGCAAGTATAGCCAAAATTAGAGTTGGTGATGTGCGCTAAACAAAAAAGGCTGTCAACACGGTTGACAGCCTTTTTAATAGAATATTTCGTTATTATTGAACAATTACCTTTTCTGCATACACTGTTGCATTAGTTGCATTAACTAAACGAACAAAATAAATACCTACAGGTAAGTCAGTCAAATCGAATGTCATTTTGCCTGAAGCTGTTTCCCAGTTATAGCTGCTAATTATACTGCCGGTAATATCAACTATGTCAACATGATTGATATCAGCACTAAAAGAAGCAACTGCGTTAATGGTATTAACAGCAGGATTTGGATAAATTAAAAAGCTATTTTCAAAACTTGGCGATGCAATTATTGTGGTGCAATCCTCTTCTTCCACACCTAAACGAGCATAAAATACACCTAAGGCATTATAATTGGCACTATCTAAAACGCTGAAAAAGTTAACTTCTACTGATCCGCAGCCCGGTACAGGATTAAATGCGCCATCCTTAAAATTACGGGCATCAAATTTCACATATACAGTTCCCATTGTATCGGCAGGTGCATTAAAATAATCATCCGGTTCATCCGCAAAGTCTGCCCAACATAAATTGAAATCACAAACCGACGTTTTCCATCCATCAGGAATGTCGTTCACTGTGCGCACCCAAGTCATAGTTTGGGATGTACCTTCATTGTGGAATTCAATATGAACTTCGTTCAACACATCCGGTTCGCCAACTATTTCAGCCGTACTGGGTGTAAGTGTAATTTGAGCGAATGCAGAACCTGCCATCAACAAAACTGCAGGAATTAAAATAAATTTTTTCATAGTATATAATTATTTCAATCAATTAATATAAATAACAACGAGTAAATGATGAACACTACTCGTTGTTATTTTAACATGTTATTTTATAACATTTAATTTTTCAGTTTGTGTGCGCTGAGTGCCATCTGTTAAATAATAAAAATACATGCCGCCACTTAAATTTGAAGTATTCAATGTATAGCTTTCAGCACCTGCATTTATTTGATCTTCTAAAACAACTTTACCGGTAACATCAGTAACATTGATAGTGAAATTTTTATCCATGTTGGTTAACGAAATGGTAGTTGAATTTACCGCAGGGTTTGGTTGTGCACCACCTAACAATCCTGATACCAAATTGTCAAATGCAATTCCGTTAATGTCACCTTTAAAGTATAAATAAGTTGCTTCCATAACTGCATTACGAACAGCATCATCTTCAATCATTTCTATACCAATTCCTAAATAAACAGTTTTATAATCAGCAGTTTCTGAGCGAACACCACCAATTTTTGTACCTGCATTATAAGAGAAAATTTCAAAGCCGTCAACGCCATTAACTTCTATTTGTTCAGGGTAGTAATAGGTTGTGCCATAAGGCTTGCTGATATCACTTTCTGCAACAGTGCCATACCATTCGTCGTCTGCAATTGAAGTAAATGTAGTTGCGCCTGAAGCTGCATCATTCACAAATGAAGCGTGCAAATAATCTTCATAAAGTTCAACAGAAGCAGGATAATATGCTGCATATTCATTTACTTCCCATCCAATATCTTGACCTGAAATAAATAAATTACCACCATTATCCATAAATTCCATCAACATCTCAGCTTTTTCTTCATCACCTGATAAGCCCGGGAATGTCCATCCAACATTGAAATAAATATTTTCAACACCTGAAAGTACATCGTCGTTAAATCCTTTTTTCATTGTGAAATGCGATGTGGCAGCATAAGTTGTTACATCAGCAGCAGCAAGCGCATCGGTATATAATGATTCCCAATCGTAAGTGCCATAAGGAGTGCCATCACCAAAACTTACTTCATTATTTACTACTAAATCAGTAACTCCTGAAATGATATAATAATTTAATACCTGAGGCATAATTTCCGGATTGTCAGGGAAAGTTACAGTCAATTTATATTCACCAATTGCAGGTGTTGGACCAACAGTAACATTAATGCCTAAAGGCAATGTAGTTATGCCATTAATAGATCCGCTTGCAGTTGTTGTATAAGTTCCACCATTATAAGTGAAGTTTGAAGTCCAATCAGCAGGCTGGCTCGAAACTAATTCCATTTCAATATTTGCACTCGCATCACCAAGGTTAATTACATTACCACTGAAAGCTGTTGCACCTCCAACGGTACCTTGAATAAATGTTGATGCAGCTGTGTTTACAATTTCAACTGAAGGATCACCTGTTGCACCTGAATTTAAAACTTCTTTCGTTGCAGTATTTTGCACCCAAGCAAGTGTATACATATTTTCTACTACAAAATCTGCGTCATAATCATATACATAATCAAATGAAACAGATGAACCTACTGCAGCAGGTGTAAATGTAACCCCACCTGAACCGGTTAAAAATTCGCGGAAAACATTAGGAAATTCAGTTTCACCATTTGTTCCCGGAGCAGAAACGAAATCAATAACACTTTCAACTTCGGCTGCCTTCAATTTATAAGTGCCGGCAGGTACAGTTCCAACTGTTTGAATATTAATATTTACATAAACTGTTGAGCCAATCACGTTTTCACTAACAATAATGCGAATAGGACTTGATTCAGAAGTTAAGTTGTTTACAATATCTTGTGTAACTCCGGCAGGACTGCCAAATTCAGTGCCATTCGTAAACATATCAGGCACACCTGACACGCCATAATAGTCAACCATAGCATCACTTTCTGACGGATTGAAGTCGTACATCGGATCAGTACCCGGCCAAGAAGTATGATAGGCAATATGGTGCATGTTCGACATATTTGCTTCATAAACCGCTTGAAAAAACGGATTTTGCGAAGCACACGGCCCACAAGAAGCTTGTGTGAAATGCTCAAATAAAGGGTACTTTTTTGCTTGCGCAAATGTAGAAACAGCCGAAAACATAACGACTGCAAGAAATAACGAGTAAAGTATTTTTTTCATTTTTAATATTATTTGATAATAAAGGTAGTTACTTAATGTAGAAATAACAAAGTAATTTGACTGTACTGACATGGTTCTGACAATTTTATTTATAAGCCTGCCGTAACTATAAAGAATTAACCATAAAACAACCTTCAAAATCCAATAACTTTGCACCATGTTTCAGCAAATTACTTCTGATATTATTCAATCGCTCATAGCTATTGCGGGGCCTGAAAACGTTTTGGTTGATGGTGAAAACTTAGCCAAGTATGCGCATGATGAAACCGAAGATTTGAAGTATTTACCTGAGGTTGTTGTAAAACCACGGTCTGCTGCCGAAATTGCCGAAATTCTCAAACTTGCCAATCAGCACCATTTCCCTGTAACGCCAATGGGTGCGCGCACCGGCTTGAGTGGAGGCGCATTGCCGGTTTTTGGCGGAATTGCACTGAGTATGGAACGTTTCAATCAAATTCTGCATATCGATGAACGCAATTTGCAAGTAACAACCGAACCTGGCGTAATTACAGAGATTTTGCAAAATGAGGTTATCGAAAAGGGCTTATTTTACCCTCCCGACCCTGCAAGCAAGGGCAGTTGCTTTATTGGTGGTAATGTGGCCGAAAACTCAGGAGGCCCAAAAGCAGTGAAATATGGCGTGGTAAAGGATTATGTAATTAATTTAGAAGTAGTGCTGCCAACCGGCGAAATAATTTGGACCGGTGCTAATGTGCTGAAAAATGCTACCGGATATAATCTGACACAGCTTTTTGTTGGGAGTGAAGGAACAATTGGAATCATAACAAAAATCGTGTTTCGATTGATTCCATATCCTCAAAAAAACCTCCTTATGTTGGTGCCTTTTTCTAATGCTGTTGACGCTTGCGCAGCAGTTGCAGCTATATTTAGAGCAGGAATTACACCTAGTGCCATGGAATTTATGGAGCGCGACGCTATTGATTGTGTATTGAGGTTTAATTCGGACATAAACGTTGAAATTAAAGACCATATCAAAGCGCATTTGCTTATTGAAGTGGATGGAAATAATGCTGATGTGCTCATGCAAGATTGTGAACTAATTGCCCAAATTGTTGAAGGCTTTAACTGCGATGAAATCCTTTTTGCCGAAACCGAGCGAGAAAAATCCGATTTATGGAAAATGCGTCGTAAAGTAGGTGAAGCAGTAAAAATGCATTCTGTTTATAAAGAGGAAGATACCGTAGTGCCTAGAGCCGAATTGCCTCAATTGTTGGCAGGAGTGAAGGCAATTGGGGTGAAATATGGCTTCCAATCTGTATGTTATGGTCATGCAGGTGATGGTAATTTACACGTAAACATACTAAAGGGCGATTTGTCTGAAACCCAATGGGAATCAATACTTCCAGCCGGTATTACCGAAATATTTGAACTGGTAATTTCGTTAGGTGGCACCATTAGTGGAGAGCATGGAATTGGCCTCGTTCAAAAAAAGTATATGCCACTGGCATTCTCCAAAACACAATTGGATATCTTCAGAAATATCCGCAAAATGTTCGACCCGAACGGCATTTTGAACCCCGGGAAAGTTGTTGAAATGTGAGCTTTTAAAAAAAAATGCTTACTTTTTGCTAAAGTTTCAAAATATTGTCATAATTTTTGTGCAACATTGGAAACTTTCAACCGTTTTAACCCAACAAAACGACTGATTATTAGTTCGAATTTTGGTCGGCACACACAAACCTGGTTGCACACACAAACAGGGATATTATAAGAAGATTACCGACCTATGTTGAGAGGCGCTTTTATACATGTATTAGTATTAGTATTGTGTTGTTCAAACACAATTGCGCAAGAATTTATTGGTTTAAGAACTGATAATTATTCCGGCTCTAATGGTATGTTGCTTAATCCTGCAACTCCTATTGCAGGTAAATTACCTTGGGATGTTAATTTAATTGCTCTTGGTGTAAATGAAGATAATAATTATCTTAAAATTTCAGACCCTCTTGTTACATATGTTACTACTGCTGATACCATAGTTGATGTTGACTTTTATAACCCTAATAAATTATATGGGCATGGTAATGTTTTAATGCAATTACCATCGGGGTTTATAAAGTTTGATGATTATGCTGTTGGAACATTTTTTACCATGCGCACTGCAGGATATGTATTAAGTAAAAAAGATACAATAGCTGTTTCTCGAGTATTAGATGTGCCAATTGATTCAACTTTATACTTACCTGAATTTAATGCAGCAGCGCTCATTTGGGGCGAAGCCGGTATAAATGGTGAAATTACATTGGAAAGCAATTCTTTATTTGCAATTCACTTAGGTGTTAATCTAAAATATCTTGCCGGTTTTGAAGCCGTTGGTTTTAGAAACAATGAAGAGTTTACTTATTTTAAAGATACCGTAAATACTACTACACCTTATTTTGACGCCGACTTTGATTATACCAGAAATCTGGGTTCAAATTTATTATATGACCCTTCAAATTATGCTTTAAATGGAAGCGGATTCGGAATAGATATTGGAGCTTATTTCGAAATTCATCAAAAATCGAAATTCAAATTTTCAAAGAATTTAGATTACACTTGGAAATTCGGTGCTGCTTTAGTTGACTTTGGAGCAATTAAATTTAAATCAAACTCAGGTTCCTATCATTTATTACAAGAAGATCCGCTTGTAGTTGCTAATCTCGTTTTAGATTCTATTGGCGATATTGATGAATTTAATAGAACCGGCTCTCGAACTATTTATGATAATAGTGATGCTTCAAAAGATGCAAGTGAATTCTCGATGTACTTGCCGGCAGCATTAGTGATCAGCATTGACAAGCCATTGCCTAACGACTTTTATGTGCAAGCAATGATTGTGCGCCGCTTGCCAAATTTTGAGACAAATTTAATTGCACGCTCTAATTTATTTGCTTTAACTCCAAGATATGAATCGCGGAAGTTGGGATTTGCACTACCAATGGCTGTTTATGAAGATAAAGAATTTAGAATTGGTGCCTCAGCAAGAATATTATTCCTGACTGTAGGTTCCGATAATTTGAGGACTTGGTTTCATGAGAAAGATTATGCCTCAATCGATTTTTATGTTGGCGTAAAACTTACACCTTATTGGTTAATTCCTACCAATAAAAAACGTTTTCTCGAATGCCTTAAATGGTGATATTATTTCTCTAATCCGGAAATAATAATTACAAATTCTCCACGAGGTTCGTGTTTAGTAAAATGCCCGGAGAGCTCACTCGGAGTGCCTCTTAAAGTTTCTTCAAATTTTTTAGATAATTCTCTGGAAACACTAATTAACCTATCACCACAGTATTCATTTAATTGCTCAAGCGTTTTCAAAACTCTATAAGGTGATTCATACAAAATCATTGCACGCTTTTCAATTGCCAATGCTTTGAATTTAGTTACGCGTCCTTTTTTTACCGGAAGAAATCCAATAAAAACAAATTCATTAATGGGAAATCCGGAATTAACTAATGCGGGCACAAACGCAGTTGCTCCGGGCAAACAATCAACTATTATATTTTTGGCGACGCAAGTGTGTACTAATAAATAACCCGGGTCCGAAATACTTGGTGTTCCTGCATCAGAAATTAATGCGACATTTTTCCCGTCCAATATTTCCTGTGCAATTTTTTCTACCTGCGCATGTTCATTAAATTTATGATGCGCAATGGTTTTTGTTTTGATATTATAATGGTTGAGCAAAACATGCGATGTGCGAGTATCTTCAGCCAAAATCAAATCTACCTCACTTAAAATGCGAACAGCCCTGAAAGTCATATCTTCAAGGTTGCCGATGGGAGTTGGAACTACGTAAAGTTTTGCCAAAATTTAATTATTTAGTTTAAACAAGTATGTTCCGATTATAAATAAGTATAATACTTATATAATGAATGTGCCCGGCGTGAAACAATCACGCCAAAAAACTATCAAACAAAGTAACAGTTAAGCTTCAACAATCTCTATCTCAAAGCTTTCCATTATTGGATTGGCCAATAATTTTTTGCAAGCTTCAGTCGCAATTTTTTCTGCTTCTGCTTTACTGCCGGCTTCAATATGTAATTGTATGTGTTTGCCAATGCGAACATCTTGAACGGTATTTAAATTCAAGTTTTTCATGCTTCCGGCTACTGCCTTACCTTTTGGGTCAAGTAATTCCTTTAAGGGCATTACGTTAATTTCTGCTTTATATGCCATTTTCCGATATGTTTTTTGCTATTGAAATAATTATATAGAGTAAAATAATAATAGGAATAATTGCGAAGTATACTTGAAATAAAAAGATGCCGGCAAAAGCAATAATTATTGAAAGTAATATCAATCCAAATAACCATTGGTTCTCATCAATTTTCATTGACTTTAATTTTAAACTTAGCATGCGGATATCGCTAACCATTAAGTAACATAATAAAATGATTATTAATAACAATATCCAACTATTAGTTAACATAGAAGTAAGTCCCATCTCATCACGTATAATAATAAGTGGTAAAGCCACAACAAAAAATGCCATGGATGGTGAAGGCAAACCTCTGAATTCGTTTTCCTGACGCTTATCAATATTAAATTTTCCAAGTCGAATTGCAGCAAAAATAGTTACTGCAAAACCGGATGCATAAAATAATATCGGATAATCAAATGCCTCGTAGTTAGCATAATAAGCTCTTGCCATTAATTCATACATGATCAACCCCGGCAATAAGCCGAATGTCACCATATCCGCCAACGAATCAAGTTGCTTGCCTAATTCACTTTGAACGTTTAACATCCTCGCTATAAAGCCATCAAAAAAATCTATCACACCTGCCAAAAACACACAGTAACAAGCCAAATGAATTTGTCCCATATCAATAAACATATCGCGCTCACCACTCATTATTACCATGTGGTCGTTAAATAAATAAACAACACCCATACAACCCAAAAACAGATTGAATAAGGTGAGCATGTTTGGTATGTTTTTTACAAAATTCACAGTAACAAATTTTTAAATTTCCCAATAATTATCTAACCCATCTCACCACCACCAAATTACTCACCTGCCACCTTCACAATCATCCCATTAGCTAATTAGCTAATTAGCAAATTAGCTAATTAATTGGCTGCTCCGGCTGTTTCATCACCACATTATCACATCAACAAATCAGCACATTAATTGGCTGTTTCATCAGCACATCAGCACATTGTTCGGCTGTTCCATTTGCACATTGGTACATCGGTACATTTGCACATCAATTAGCACATCATCCCATTAGCTAATTAGCTAATTAGCTAATTAACACATTAGCGCTTCGATTTCTTCAACCTCAACCGGACAATCCTTCATAAAATCATATTTGCCGTTCGAGGTAATCATAATATCATTTTCAATACGAATTCCAATTCCTTCTTCCGGTATATAAATACCCGGTTCACACGTCAATATTGCGCCATCAGCTAATGGTGCATAGTGATCGCCAATATCATGCACATCTAATCCTAAATGATGTCCCGTTCCGTGCATAAAATATTTTTTGTAAGCAGGGTTGTCAGGATTTTGATTTTTAATATCGGTATCTGTAATTAATCCTAATCCTAAAAGTTCCGCTTCCATCACTTTGCCTACTTCAGCATTAAAATCTTTCAGAATCATGCCAACATGCATCATTTTTATAGCTTCACGCTGCACGCGCAACACTGAATTGTAAACATCTTTTTGCCGCGGCGAAAACTTACCATTAACCGGTATTGTTCGTGTTAAATCTGCACAATAATTGGCATATTCGGCACCAAAATCCATCAAAATTAAATCGCCGTCGTTGCATGGTAAATTATTGTCAACATAATGCAACACACAAGCGTTTGGACCGCTTGCAATAATGCTGCCGTATGCATATCTGGTAGCGCGATTGCTTAAAAAGGTGTGCATTATTTCAGCCTCTACCTCAAATTCCATCACTCCCGGTTTCACAAATTTCAATACTCGTTGAAAGGCCTTATTTGTAATATCGCAAGCTGTTTGAATCAGTTGCTTTTCTATTTCACTTTTACTGGTGCGCAATTTTGCCATAATTGGCGCACTTCGTTCATAGTTGTGCAATGGAAAACGAGTTTTCGTATCCAACACAAAGCGAGCATCCCGCGAAGGCACAATAATGTTGGCTCTATCGTTTTCATTGGTGTTTAAATACACATTTTCGGCATGGTTCATCAACATGTTAAAAATTGCAGGAAATTCTTCCTTCCAATGCACGGTAGCTATTCCACTGGTTGCGGTTGCCTCGGTTTCGGTATACTTATGGCCTTCCCAAACTGCAATGTAAGCACTGGTTTTTTTCAAAAACAATGCTTCACGGTATTTCGGGTTCGGACAATCAGGGTATATTAACAGTATGCTCTCCTCCTGGTCGATGCCACTGAGGTAAAAAATATCGCTGTTTTGCTTAAATGGATGAAACTGATCAGCATTAAAAGGCATTTCGTCATTACTGTTGAAAATAGCTATGCTGTTGGGTTTCAGATGTTTGGTATAGTTGCTCCTGTTCAAAATGAACAACTCGTTATCAATAGGCAAATACTTCATATTGTTATTTGATTGCGGCGATAAAGGTAATGAAAAATGAGCATCGGATTCGGGCTCTTGTACATTGCTCTTGTTGTAAAGCTTTATGCTCAAGAGAATTAGAAAGCCAATAATCAGCGAATTAGAACAAAATCTTAACAGATTAGAAGTCAAAACCTGTGTTTTAGGGATTTGGAGATGTTTATTTACAGATATTATTTTGATGAAAATAGGAAGTTAAGTCAGTCAACGACTCAAATAATCAATGTTATTTGAATGTTCAATCCATAAAAATGACCATTGAGTTTCCGCCTTGAATGCTAACAATTGTGTTTTCCATTATATTTACAATCTAAACCAATAAATATGAAATTTGTAAAATTTACCGCAATGGCAATCCTCCTCGGTTCCCTTGCAACAGGTTGCCAAAAATCGAACGACATTATTGAACCAACAACAATGGTGCAGTTAACACCTGCTTATAAATTGCTGACTCCCGCTTATTATCGTGAATCGGCAGACGGAAATTCAATACAGGTTCGCTTTTACGAATCACAACGAATTTATGATTTATCAAAGTCGCATGAAAGCTATGAAGCAATTAAAAGTATGATTGATAACAGTCGAGATGCCCAATTGCCATTGCGCGTATTTATTGGATCTCAATTAACACCATTTATAACATTAACAGGGGCTGAACCTGCTTCTCCTCAAGAAATTGTTGAATCAAATAAAAAATTTGAAATCACTCCCGAAACTAATACGGCTAAGAAATTTGTACCAAATATGACTGTGCTTAATGGCATATTTGACTTTTGTGCTGCCCAAGGTTGCGCAACCGGTACTGCAACAATCGATTATTGTATTCCATTTCAATATGTTGTAGATGGTTGTTATGCAAGAGCCCACAAAATGCGCCAAATTATGTTGGATGATTATAATATTGCTTGCGAAAAAGTATTCAGTTTTGAAGACGTAACCGGTTTTTTAGCTGTTGATGCAGGCGATTGCTGTGTGTATTGGTGGTATCATGTTGCACCGCTGGTAACAGTTAAGTCAGTTGGTGGTGGTTATACTAAATGGGTAGTAGATCCCAGTATGTTTGATGAGCCGGTTTCAATTGCAACATGGACAGCCGCGCAAGAAAATTTGACTTGTTCTCCGTCTGCAAATTGGGGTTATACAGAAATTACACCTGGTTATATTTATGGCCCGTTTGGCTCAACAGATAATTCATATGTATCAACCAATTCAACCTTAGCTGCATACGCCGATTTGGTAACTTGCTGGTAAAATAATTACATTTTAATTAGGTCTTCCAATAGTTGAATATAACATACAACTTTTGTGATTTTTTATTAATTATTGTTAATAAAAAATCACAATACTATTGTATTTATTACCAAAAATAACCTGAAATAAAATCGATGTAAACAGGTAAACGTCTAACGTTCTTGATGTAATAAATATTACTGCTTGAAAAATTGGAGCACTTAACCATGGCACTCCGAATCGTAAAATATTTTTAAACACGCTTGAACATCTTATTGCTTTACTTACTTTCGCAAACAACTAAACTTTATAACATGAAGAAAATTTTATTAACTGCATTTACATCGATATTGTTTACAATATCTGTTAATGCGCAAAATCCAACAACTCCGGTTATCATTTCTCGTGATGAAGCCACGATGAAAATTATGATTGCCAAGGAGCAAAAAAATGTCACTTTCAAACAAATTGCCGATTCTATCGGTCGCGAAGAAGTGTGGACTGCCTCTGCATTATTAGGGCAAAACACCATGAGCGCCGATGAAGCAGCTAAAGCTTGTAAATTATTGGGTTTAGGCAAAGATGTTGAACGTGCTGTGCAAGAATACGCAGTGCGCGGAACAACCCAAGTAATGCCTCCAACGGATCCCTTGGTTTATAGGTTTTATGAAATAGTAATGATTTATGGCCCATCTTTAAAAGCTGTAATTCAAGAAAACTTCGGTGAAGGAATTATGAGTGCAATCGATTATTCAATGAAAGTAGAAAAAATACCGAATCCAAATGGCGATAGAGTAAGGGTTACCATGGAAGGTAAGTTCTTACCATATAAAAAATGGTAAATTAATCACATAAAAAAAGCGACCTCTACATGAAGTCGCTTTTTTTTAAAAATATTTTTTTAAAATAATAACGCCGCTCTAATTCCTAATTGTTGCGTAAACATATTATCATCGTTCGCATTGCTGATTAAGGTATTGCGAATCCCATTTTGAAAATGTGCTCCAATCACCAAAACTTTATCGTTAGCAATTGATTGTTCAATACCTGCACCCATAGTTAAGCTTGAGTTCATTCCAAGGTATTCAAATGCCTCACCACCGTTTTTACCATCGTTAACTGCAATGTTTTCTGTTAATTTAAAGCCGAGCGTTAAACCGTATTGAGCAAATAGAACTGTATTGCCTAATTCATCCGATCTCAATTTTAAAAGTAACGGAAGGTCTAACGAATTTACATTAAATGTCCATCCCTTTAACGATGTAACAGTATCAGGCCCTCCGGCAACTTCCTCGAATCCTAATTTTACATGATTAAAATTTAAGCCGGTTACCAAGGCGAAGCGCTCACTGCTGCCTAATGTTTGATCAATTGTTGCACCTACTTGAAATCCTAAACTGCTTCCCGATGTAACATACAAATCTCCTTCAACAATCCACCAGCTACTAACAGGAGTTAGCGCTGGTCCGAAGCGAAATTCTTGTGCATAATTACTAGTATATATCAATACGAAAACAATAATTAACATTGTTTTCATTTTATTTATTGAGGTTTTATTACGTTGCATAATATATTGAGCGATTGAATTTTAAAAGTTGTTGTGAAAATTAATTGCGAATTGAATTAAAATAAACCTGCAATTTTAATTCCGGTTTGGTTTAAAAATAAGTTACTTTCCTCATTGTTATCTTCATATACAGTAACTAATCCTTTAGCCATAAAAAAACCAATTAAAATAGAAGCATCTTCCGTAATAGCTATTTCAGTTCCCAAGCCAAATATTAAACTTGCATTCATTGGCTCATAGGTTAAGCCGTTGCTATTTCCTTTGTCAATAAAATCGAAATCAGAGTCTCTGCGAATGCCATTAACGGTGTAATCGCCAACAGCTCTAATGCACTTACCATAAGAAGCGCCACCCTCACCATAAAATACAAAACTCCCTATTTGCCCGGTTCTTAATTTTAATGTTAAGGGTACTTCAATATATCTTCCGCGAACAGCCCATTCTTTTAAGTCGTCTGCACCACTTTCCTGAATAGTTGATAAGCCGCTGTTGGTGTAGTTTAAATTAATACCTAACGATAAACCAATGTGTTCGCCTTTTCCAATAGTTTGGTCAAATAATAGTCCATACTGAAATCCTTTAAATGCTTCAGCCGGATTATATAAATCACTTTCTATGTTCAAAATGTTTTGAGCAGGGGCAATTGAAAAGCCATATCTGAATTGCTGCGCGTTTGCAATTACACCTGAAATACAAAAAATAATAAGGAGTGTTTTTTTCATTTAGTTATTCATTTTTCTTTGAAGGGCAAATATATATATGAAACTTTAATAATCAAGTCACGTTTTATTAAATATGGATTAATAAAATGCAATACCAATATACATAAAAGTTTGGTAGTCAAGAATTTAAATTAAACAGACTGTCCATTTAATGTAGATTTAGCTTGTCACTAATCTGTTTTTTCTGTGAAAACGATTACCTACAATCCTGAGGAATCCCGCTTTGCTGATTACTTAATACTAACCAAGGTAATTGGATTTCCGGCCATCCTCACACCTTTAGGAATTGGTAAAAGGTTTGCTTCAAAGGTTACTATTTTGCCATCAACCTTAAACTTGTCATCCAGGTTGCTCGGTACATAGTCGGTGCCACCTGTGCCGGTGGTTCTAATTACCCAAATCTCTCCTTTTTGAACAATAGTGCCTTTTCCTGACAGATCAAATTTTATAGCAGGCTTTTCAATAGGCGGTTCTATTTGTTTTGTTGTTTCGTTGGTGGGAGTTGTTACAGTAATTGTATCAGTAATGGTGGGATTGGCATCTCCTGTAACCACCAAAAGCGTATCACCGTTAGTTAAATTTTCGCTTGGCGATACGGGTTTATTGCTGTTGCAAGATGAAACTACAGCCAAAATTGTGATTAACGAAAGGCGTTGTAATGTTTTTGAAGTATACATATATAAATATTATGCTACAAAAGTAAGCATTGGTAACCGAACACGGTAAGTATGCCTCAAACTGAATGCTTTCGGGCTTCAATCAGCCAAGGTAGCACCCGTTTCAATCCATAAACAGCATGCTTTTGGAGAGAAATGCACATTTAGTACACATTTTTTTAGAGGTTTGTTTGGATTGTTCGGTACTTTGGTTACCTTTGCAGTCCATTTTTAAGGCCGCGTGTCGAAATTAAGGGGGTAAACACCGATAGCGTTTACAATATTGGCTCGACTGCACTACTTCGCAAGAATTTGTGCATACCGATTTGTTAATTACCCTCCTAACTTCTATCTTTGCAGCCCCAAAAGAAAAGTTGAAGTTTAACAAATGCCTACAATACAACAATTAGTTCGCAATGGAAGGGTGGCTATAAAAGCCCCTAGCAAGAGCCGTGCACTGGATGCATGTCCTCAAAAACGTGGTGTATGCACCAGGGTTTATACAACAACCCCTAAGAAGCCTAACTCTGCTTTACGCAAGGTGGCTAAAGTGCGTTTAACTAACCAAACTGAAATTATCGCCTACATTCCGGGTGAAGGTCACAACTTGCACGAGCACTCAATCGTATTGATTCGCGGCGGCAGGGTAAAAGATCTTCCGGGTGTTCGTTACCACATTGTTCGTGGTGCGCTCGATACTGCCGGCGTAAACAATCGCAAGAAAAGTCGTTCAAAATACGGGACTAAACGTCCTAAGGCAGGCGCAGTAGCTGCTCCGGCAAAGAAAAAATAATTTGAAAAGGTAGCAATTATAAGAAATGAGAAAGCTAAAACCTAAAAAAAGATATTTACCACTAGACCCTAAGTTTAATGATGCGTTGGTAACACGTTTCGTAAACATGATGATGTATGAGGGTAAAAAAAGCATCACTTTTGGTATATTTTACGATGCATTGGACCTGGTTGAAAAACAAACAGGTGAAAGCGGTTACGAAATTTGGAAAAAAGCACTTAGCAATGTAACGCCGGGTGTGGAGGTTAAAAGCCGCCGTATAGGTGGAGCTAACTTTCAGATTCCTACTGAAATCCGCCCTGACCGCAAAATTTCATTATCAATGAAATGGTTAATCGGTTACGCTCGCAAGCGTAGTGGTAAATCAATGGCTGAGAAATTAGCCGCAGAAGTTGTTGCTGCTGCAAAAGGTGAAGGCGCAACAATGAAAAAGAAAGAAGATGTTCATAAAATGGCAGAAGCTAATAAAGCTTTCGCTCACTTTAAATCATAATATAGTTAAAGTACAATTACAATGGCAAGAGATTTAAAATACACTCGTAATATAGGGATCGCGGCACATATCGACGCCGGTAAAACGACTACCACTGAGCGTATTTTGTTTTATACCGGTATAACCCACAAAATTGGTGAAGTTCACGATGGAGCTGCAACAATGGACTGGATGGAGCAAGAGAAAGAACGTGGTATTACTATTACTTCTGCTGCTACAACTACACACTGGAAATACAGAAACGATGATTATAAGGTAAATATCATTGATACACCCGGTCACGTTGACTTCACTGTTGAGGTTGAGCGTTCTTTGCGTGTATTAGATGGTGTTGTTGCTTTATTCTGCGCAGTTGGTGGTGTTGAACCGCAATCTGAAACAGTTTGGCGTCAAGCTAATCGATATAAAGTTCCACGTTTAGGTTTCGTAAATAAAATGGACCGTTCAGGTGCCGATTTTCTTGAAGTTGTTAAACAAGTAAAAGAAGTACTTGGCGCAAACCCTGTTCCTTTAGTATTGCCAATCGGCGCTGAAGAAACTTTTGTGGGTATTGTGGACCTCATTACCAATAAAGCAATTATTTGGGATGAAGATACACAAGGTATGACTTACAAGGAAGTGCCTATCCCTGAAGATATGAAAGATTTAGTTATCGAATATCGCAATCATCTTGTTGAAGCAGTTGCTGAATACGATGATGCTTTATTGGAAAAATTCTTCGACAATCCTGATACTATTACTGAAGAAGAGTTAATTGTAGCAATTCGCAAGGCAACTATCGACATCGCAATTATTCCGATGTTATGTGGTTCGTCATTCAAAAACAAAGGCGTT
>JANMLV010000183.1:0-4396 GCA_031372705.1 Bacteroidota bacterium
CAAAATTATGCGCCTCCGCTTTGTTCAGCAGCTAGAAGAAGGTGTTATGAGAGACATTGTAATCTTAACTGGAGGTGACCCACTCATATTTGATAAGATGCTCAAAAACACATCTTGAAGTCTTCCGAACAGTTATGGTTGGAAACCAACCGCGGACAGCCTTTGGGGATTGTTCTATAGTTTAACAGAAATAGTTCCGTAGCCGCCAATTCCTGTAAAAGCGTCAGATGCTATAATGCCCAATAAACTATTGCTGCCAATGCGTAAATCAATAAAATTGCCGAATGATTTCGAGATATCGATACCGGCATTAAATTGACCGTAACCACCTGTGTGCGCATTTAAACCAATTGCCATTTTTATTGCCGGAATGGCTTTTGATGCCTGCATAAAAATAAGTGGTTTGTAAGGTGTATTCAGCATGTATTGTGCACCAACGGTTAAATAAAAGTTGTTACTCATTAATTTACTTGCGCTCAAATTAATGCGCGACGGCAATGCTTGCGTAAATACATCGGATTCTTCTGTTACACCTAATATGGCTAATAATGAATCTGAATCACCTGCAGTTGCATCATCTGTCGCACCAAATAAATCATCTACTTGCACACCTTCAAAACGCAGCGCAGAATCGGCATATATTTTTGTGGGATTGTTAGTCCAAAATACCGCGCCTAAATCATTTGCCATTGCATTAATGGTAATTTCGGGGCCCTTTAAATAAATTTGACCAAATATATCAGCACTAAATCCGGCACCTGCAAAATTGCTTAATGACGGTTTAGCATTGCCTGATGTTTTAATACTAAAATCATAATCTAAATCAAGATATCGGCCATCAGTGGCAGTATATAATGTTGCGTATTGCGCATTAATATCTAAACCCGAAAGCCCTTGAACCAAACCGATTGTAGCGCCTAATTTATAAGTGTTATAATTATTATTAAAATTTTTCAGCAAACCAACTTTGTATTCCATTACACTAGTTAAACTGAATTTTGAACCTGTAATTTCGGCGGTATAATCTTGCAAATCGTAATTGCCAAAAAACACTAAATGAAATAAATCTGCAGTGAACTGACTGCTCTCTTGAAAATTATAATCTACACCGGCGATAAAAATATTATCAGCATTTTTTTTCATTGGCATCATCATCCATAATCCGGCAGCAAGGTCTACACCAATTGTATTTGTTTCTGATAATTTTGATACAGCATCGTTTTTCATTTCGGTAGTAATAAATCCTGAGCCGAAAAAATTCTGAATGAAATTCGCACTGAAACAATTACTTGCGGTATATAAATCGCCATATGCAGTAAACACCATTCGTTGACCTGTTGTATTAATATTTAACGGGTCGTATATGCCAAAAATAGTTGTTGGAGATGCATATTTGTAATCAGTACTTGAATTAGTTTTAGTTGAATCGGGATTCGCCGCAGCGATGCTTATTATGCATAGTAATCCGATACAAGTCAATATTTTTTTATACATCACGTTTTAGAAATCAGCGGTTGAAAAAGTGTAATTTACATCTCCTACTAATTGAATTGCCATTTTGTAATCGCTGTAAATTTTTACAATCTCACTGCAGCCCGGAATGCTTGCAGTGTTAAATGTTACGGTTGCTATAGCATTTGTTGAATTGAGTATGGCATCTTTTAAAGCACCATCAATTAATTGATGAATTTCTGTTTGTGTTACATCGTGCACACGGCAGTCGTCAGATAAAACACCTGCATTAATTTGATATCCTTCAAAGTTTAATGAATCTAAATGATTGCCTAAATCATCAATAAAAACAATATTAATATTTGCTTCCAGCGGGAAAGTGTTATCAGCATAAAGTGTGAGGTCAATATTCCCGATACCTTCTGTTCCGCTTTCTGCATCAAGCGTCACAGGGAATTCACTTTGTAAGGTTAAATTGCTTGCAAAAAATTCGAGTGGCATGCTTAAATTAAAATCGATATTTATCATGCTGGTGGCAATTACAAAATCCTGGTAATTAAATTCATTACCGTTTGGATTTACGTTCATCACAACATCATAAAATAATTTATCGGGAAATATTTCTATTAATTCGTTGATATTTGAATTATCGGAGTTTAATGCAATAGTTGTGTAACCCGGCACATAAGGGTTGTTTAAAGCACGATTAACACTAATTGGCACACCAATAACGGAAGGGCAACTTAAATATATTGTTTCACCTGTAGCAGTATTTGTTCCGCCGAGTGTATTAATTATTACATTACCACCGGCACCTAAACCATTTTCAATTTCAAGGTCGATATTAATATCTCCAAAATGAATTTCACCATCGCCAAATTGGTCAAATAATTCCACACCTGCTGTTGTATCGGCAATAGCAATTTCGTACTCACCTAAATATCCTTTTAAGGAATTTGGCACCATACTCTCGAGACCGTAAATTACTTTTAAACTATCTTCAAGTGTAATATAAGTTGGTATGCCTGTGTAATTAATTCGGGCACTGAATTCTTGATAAAAAGTATTAATTTGATTGCCCTGGCTTCCACGTAAATCAATCGTATAACCGGAAATATCGAATGCTTGGTCAACAATTTCATCCGGCCCCACAGAAGTTTCTATATGCACTGAATTGCCAAATTCATCAACAGCTCCCGGAATATCATATACAATATGAATGGTATCGCTGATAGTATTTTCTACATAAATAACCACGAATCCGGTTTCAATTCCCATTTCTGTAAATTCGGGACCACCCATATTATATTCAACATCGTTGGCATTGTTAATTAAATTCTGTTCAGGGAAAACCGCAATTGCTTCTTGCAATTCCATATCGTAGGCAGTTAAAGTAATAGCTACGATATCGGTTGTATCAATCAAAACAGGCACATCAGGACTTCCGGGTGTGCTGAAATACAAAATTTCGCCTAATAAATCGCCTTCAACAGTCATGCCTTCCAAATCGGTTGTGCTAATAATTGGCACGCCTGCTGCCGGAATATGATAAAATGTATCTTCAACAATTATATCACCGCTAATTGAATTTGACAATCGGAATACAACGGTATCTAAATCAACGGGTAGGCCGTTGGCGATGGCAATATCTAAAGAGCCTGCATTAAAAGTTGCTGTTTCGAAAAACGAGGTAGCGTCAACGGGTGTTGGGTCGGTTGATAGGCCATAAATGGGGTCTAAGGTTGTTTCTGAACCGTTAGAGGCAATAATTAGTGTCCCTATTGGAAAGCCCAAGTCAACGGCAATTTGCCCTAATGATAGCGATACCGACATCATCTGGTCTTCCAACGAAAGTGAATCCAATGAAACGAAGTATTCTACCGAAGTATCAGGTATATCGATGGCTTCTTCGGTTAAATCGTAGTTTAATAATTCGGTTTGATACACTAACGTAACACTCTCATCAGCATTAATTTGGGTGATAGAGTCGGGCACGAGGTCGTAAATGTCGAGTTCTCCTTTCAGTATTGGTGAAAGATAGCGCGTATCCCAGCCGGTATCAAGGCTACTGCGACATGATGCCAGCACAGCAATTACGATAAGGATGAGGAGTATACCTTTTCTTGATTTATGCATTATGATGTGAAGATAAAGAATATTTTAATGCAGTTGCATCAACCTTTGCCGAATGTTGCTGATTTGACCCTTTGGGATAGCATCAATAAGCTTACGGGTATACTCTTTTTGGGGGTTGTTACATATTTCATCTGCATCGCCCATTTCCTCAATAACACCTTTATTCATCACCACCATGCGGTCGCTCATGAATTTTACAACACCAAGGTCGTGACTAATAAATATATAAGTGAATTTGAATTCGTTGCGCAGTTGAATAAGTAAGTTAAGTACTTGAGCTTGCACACTTACATCTAATGCCGAAACACTTTCATCACAAATAATAAACTGCGGATTTAATGCCAAGGCTCTGGCAATGCAAATGCGCTGGCGTTGTCCGCCGGAAAATTCATGCGGATAGCGATTGAAAAAATCTGCTTTCAAGCCTGTTTTTTCCATTAATTCTATTGCTTTTTCTTTGCGTGCCTTATCGCTTGATAAAATATTGTGAACGATCATCGGTTCTTTAATTGCACTTCCAACGGTCATCCGCGGATTTAAAGAAGAGTAGGGGTCTTGAAAAATAATTTGGATATCTTTTCTGAGTGGTTTCATTTCCTGATTCGATAAATTCAAAATATTAGTTCCTTTAAATAATATCGACCCTGAAATGGGTTCTACTAATCTGATAATGGTTCTTCCCAATGTTGTTTTTCCGCAGCCGCTTTCGCCAACCAACCCCAATGTTTCTCCCGGATAAACATCAAACGAAACATCGTCGACAGCTTTCACAAAATTTTTCGTTTTACCAAAAAATGATTTGCCTATA
>JANMLV010000242.1:0-2764 GCA_031372705.1 Bacteroidota bacterium
GAATTGCTAATATCATGTTTGTGAGTGTAAAGGAGCGAACGAATGTTATTGGTATAAAAAAGGCACTTGGGGCAAAAAATTATTTAATACTTACCGAGTTTTTAATTGAAGCAATTATTCTTGCACTTATTGGTTGTTTGATAGGACTAGGCTTGGTTTGGGCACTTATGTTTGCTGTAGATCAAGCAACGGGATTTGGATTTATTTTATCGTGGAGTAATGTGTTGATTGGTACTTCGATTGCTGTTGCATTGGGTGTTATTGCCGGAATTATTCCTGCAATTACGGCTTCAAGGATGGATCCTGTGGAGGCTATACGGAGCAAGTAAATATAGGTTTGTAGGGTGTGTTTGTTTCACGCGGAGAACGCGGAATGAACCCAAAAGGAGACGCGGAGTCAATAAAATGTAGGGGTGAATAAATGAAAGTTTAATTCATGCAACAACCCTAAATTTTGTTCAATTTTGCTCAATTTTGTTCAATCTTTTAAAATTGGAATGTGTGTTTGTTTCACCCGTCTATTCAGCCGGGGCGGCGCGGAGAACGCGGAATGAACCCAAAAAGGAGACGCGGAGTCAATAAAATGTAGGGGTGAATAAATGAAAGTTTAATTCATGCAATAACCCTAAATTTTGTTCAATCTTGCTCAATTTTGCTCAATCAATAAATCCTTTTCCTCCGCGACTCCGCTTCTCCCTTTCTCCGCGCCTGCCCGGCTGAATAGACGGGAGAAACACTCCCTAACAACTCTATACTTTCTTTCAATAATTGCACTTTATTAACAGGCACAACTCCCGGTGCTTCACACACTAATCCGCCTGCTAGGTTGGCAATGGCCGCCATGTGGTTGGGGGATATGCCGGATGCAAGGCAGCAGGCTGCGACGCTTACTACCGTGTCGCCCGCGCCGCTTACGTCGGCAACGTTTCGGATATGTGCTTTTTGGATTGATGATTTTTTTCCTACACGCAAATAAATACCTTTATCGCCCAAGGTAATCATTGTAATTTGATGTGGTAATTGTTGATGTAATGTATCGGTTGCTATGTTTAATGATTGAATATCGGGGTTTTGAATATTACATCCCAAGCTATCATTTATTTCGCGAATATTCGGTTTAAATAAAGTGCAGTTTGCGTAAGCGAAAAAATTGCGCTTTTTAGGGTCAACAATTACAGGAATATTTAATTGATTGCAAACAGCAATAATCGCTTCAATTAATTGTGCATCTAAAACACCTTTGTCGTAATCTTCAAATATGAGTGCATCGGGTTTTTCGGAATTTAAGTAGCGAATCAGGTTGTTTTTTAATTTCTTTGCTTCAGTTGCATCTAAGGGAGTAGTTACTTCTTCATCAATGCGCATCATTTGATGATTTTTTGCGATAATGCGTGTTTTAGTTGAGGTAATGCGTGACTCGGAGCGTAGAATATGTTTAGTAGTGATGCCTTTTGCTTTTAAAATGCTGATGAGGTTGTCGCCGGTTGCATCATTGCCAATTAAAGAAAATACAATAGGTTTTGCGTCTAATGCATTAATATTTACAGCTACGTTTGCGGCTCCGCCTGCTCTGGCATCTGTATTTTTTACATCTAACACAGGAACGGGCGCCTCGGGTGAAATGCGCTCAACATTGCCATATACATATTTATCTAACATTAAATCGCCAACCACAACAATTTGTAATTGCTTAAAACCGGAGAATATTTTTTTTAGATTGATGCTTTCTGACATAATTAAATATTAAACGGTAGGCACAGCATTTTTTACTAGTTTTTCTAAAGCAATTTTCATGCGTTTCATTGCTTCAACTAATTTATCATCGCTAGTAGCATAACTTAATCGAATACAATTGCTATCGCCGAAGGCACTTCCTGTTACAACCGATAAGTTTCCTTCATTTAATAGAAACATGGCCATATCATCAGCATTGTGAATTACGTTGCCGTTATACGACATGCCAAAATAATTACTTACATCAGGAAAAAAATAAAATGCACCTTGCGGGTTATTGAATTTAATGCCTTTAATTTCTTGTAATAACGAATACACTAAATTGCGTCTGCGTAAAAATGCTTCTTTCATTTCATCTGTAGTACTTGCATCGCTATTTAAAGCGGCAATGGTAGCACGCTGTGTAATTGAATTTGTAGCTGATGTATATTGCCCTTGAATTTTATCGCAAGCTTTGGCTATCCATGTTGGGGCACCAATAAAACCTAATCGCCAACCGGTCATGGCAAAAGCCTTCGACAAGCCGTTAACGGTTACTACGCGGTCAAAAATGAAATCGAATTGAGCCATGCTGGCATGTTGGCCTGTAAAATTGATATGCTCATAAATTTCATCACTTATGATATAGAGGTTTTCATGTTTTACAACAACATCGGCTAATGCTTTTAGCTCATCTTTGGTGTAAACGGTTCCGGTGGGATTGCATGGAGAGGAGAATATAATCAGTTTCGTTTTTGGGGTGATGGCCGCTTCCAACTGAGCAGGTGAAATCTTGAAGTCTGATTCAACAGAAGTTGGTACCTCTACAATTTTTCCTTCAGCTAACTTAACCATAGCCGAATAGCTCACCCAAAATGGGGCAGGCAAAATAACTTCATCGCCCGGATTTACGAGGCATAAAACGGCATTGATAATACTTTGTTTAGCTCCGGTAGACACTACAATTTGCTCTGGTGTATAGGTTAAACCATTTTCTCTTAGGAATTTCGCAGCAATTGCTTGTCGTACATCCAAATACCCTGCAACGGGT
>JANMLV010000244.1:0-28681 GCA_031372705.1 Bacteroidota bacterium
TTCTTCAATGCCTTTAATCATGTTACGACTAAATGTAACACCTAGCCACATGTACCAATCGGTATTTGTTGGATCACCTCTCCAATCATTATTCTGATAATCGAATGGCTCGCCCAATAAATATTCGCCACTTCTGTTTGAGAGGTTATAGGCATCAATACCATTTGCTTCGATAAGTAAATTGCGGTCGACATAAGTTTTACTAACATCATCAAGGTAATCGGTGAAAGTCCAGCGAGCACCGTATTCTACACCAATGTTCCAACGTTCAGTCAATGCAAATTTAAACCCGACACCCATTGGAATAGCAAACTGATAGAGGCTATATTTTTCACGGAAAGGGAAAATTTCCATCCCTTGGCCTTCGGTTCCTAATGGTTGTAAATCGTACCATTCGCCTTCGTAATACGCTTGCGGGTTATAATGAAATCCTGCCAAACCTGCATATACATATGGTGTAAAGCGCTGTTTAAATTCAACGGGCCTATAACCTAGTATGTTATATTCAAAAGTAAAAGCTACTTCAGTTACATTAGAAGTAAAACTAAGGTTTCGAGCATTTAAGCTCGCTCTGTTGCTGTTCTTGTCTGCAGCAGAAATAGTTCCACTGTAAACATTGAACTTAACACCCATTTTATGGTCGAGGTTGTATTTTATAAAACCACCGTAAGCAGGATTTGATTCTTTGGCTACAACATAGTCATGCGTAAGGTCGCCATAGTAATTGGCTACGCCTCCCATCAATCCCACTTCGAAATAGGACATTTGAGCCGATATGATGCTCGAAAGAAAAAGAAAACCGAGGAGTTGAATTATCTTCATCCGAATGGTTAATTATTATTTTAAAACAAAAATAAGGTTTTGTTGGATATTTCGGAAGAAACTACCAATTAATATAACTTAAATATGACCAATTTATTGTGCAAATGCTAAAAAATATATGAATTTGACTTGATTAGAGGCTTAAAGCTTCTGATTAATCCCCGGACAAGACATTTTTTTCCTTGATTTTCTAAGGCCTGGTTTCTTAGGATTATCGCTGGCTTTATATTTTCTGGATTCCCAACCTCTAACCTCAATATTGCGTGAGAGGGTAACTCCTGTAAAGATGTACCAATCTTTATTCGTATCGTCGCCTCTATACTTTTTATCATCGCGAAGCACCTCAATTCCGCCATTTACCTCATCGGTTCTGTTTGAAAGTTGCCAGGCAATATCGCCGTTATCTGCTAATAGAATTTCCTTTGCAATATAAGTGGTACTAACGTCGTCGAGGTAGTCGGTTGTAGTTTTACGATAGCCCATTTCAAGCCCTACGTTCCAATGTTTTGTAACAGAGCCTTTTAGTCCAAACCCCATTGGATAACCATATTGAGTTAATTTATAAGGAACACGGTCGGGATAAGCCGGATTGCCCTGCCCTTCGGTTCCAAGCGGCTGCAAATCGTACCAAACCCCGTTGTAATTGGCTCTTGGGTTAAAATGATATAACGAAATTCCAAAAAACAAGTATGGCGACATGATATTCCACTTGTATTTTGGATTGTATTTTTTAAGAAAGAGTTCAAAATAAAGTGATGCTTCTTGAATTGGTGTTTGGAAACTCAGGTTGCGCTGATGTTTCCACTCTTCGGTTGAGTTGTCGTCATTTCCGGAAATTAAGCCTGTGTAGAAACTTCCTTTAAATGCGAACCAATAATTCATGTTAAATTTATAAAACACACCAAATGCACCGTGCGTTTCAGTTGGCACAAAGGCAACAGGAGCTAAATCGCCCTGATAATTGCTAACACCACCAAATACACCAACTTCGATATATTGTTGTGCCCGGGCATTATAAGATAACACCCCTAGCAGAAGGATTAATACAATTCTTTTCATCAACTTGAATGTTGCCATGTGTGTTACTATTCACAAATATGCAATATAATATGCATAATCCAATGGCAATGACCGCAAAAGTAGGTAAATTTATGACTACAGCGTATGTCACATTTTGGCACATCTGCACTAATTCATGCAATTGTGTCTATTTTTGCGAATACCAATTCTATTTATGAAGTCGAAAAAGATAGCTTTAATACTGGCATTAACGGGAGGAAGCGCCGGCGCCGATAGATTCTATTTAGGCCAGAACAACGCGGGTTGGTTAACTCTTCTGGGTTTTTGGGCGGTATTACCGGGTGCCATTTTCGGAATTATAAAGTTCAACGTTTTTCCGAACTGGGAGCCATTTTTATTGGCTCGTTTTACACTCCCAATCGTGTTTCATTTGGTAGCTACAGGCAGATATATGGTAATAAGTGACGAAAAATTCATGTCACAAGATGTATCAAAAAGTAAAACTTTTATACTAACCATTGCTTCTTTTATTATAGCCGGGTTGCTAATAGTTGGTGGAAACAGACTGCTAAATGGGGCTAAAATGGTTGATATAATTAATGCTGAAGTAAGTGTTACGCTTTCGGCAGAAAAAATGTCACAAGAATTCCGATTAGATGAAGAAGCTTACAGAAAAAAATATGATAACAAAGTATTGCAAGTTGCAGGTATTGTAAGTGAAACGGGAAATGATTTTGAAGTAGGACCTTATTTTGCTTTACAAGGGCTGAATAACGACCCTTTTGGAATAAAATGTTATTTTCTCAAAGAAAACATTGGTGATGCCGAACTTGCAAAAATGGGCGATAAAATTGAAATAAAAGGGCTTGCCAATGGCAATAAGTTGGAAAATTGCAAAGTGATTAGCGTAAACGGGAAACCTGAATAAATAAAGAAAACAACAATAGCTACAAAGTGAATTTACCTTCTCAATGGATGGAACAAGCAGTAACGGCATTTGCAAAATTGCCGGGCATAGGCAAAAAAACTGCTTTGCGATTAGTGCTCCATTTATTAAAACAGCGAAATGAAGAGGTACAAGACTTTGCTACAGCAATACTGAAGTTAAAAACAGATATTCACTTTTGTCCGAATTGCAATAATATTTCAGACCATATTAATGCACTTTGTTCTATTTGTAACAATGGTAAGCGCGATCATAAAATAATCTGTGTAGTTGAAAGCCTGCGCGATTTAATTGCCATTGAAAGCACCAATCAGTTTTTTGGTGAATACCATATTATTGGTGGCGTAATTTCGCCAATGGAAGGTGTTGGCCCTGAAAATCTATATCTGCCAAAATTAATTGAAAAGGCAAATTCAGGAAATTACACTGAGCTAATAATGGCATTAAATCCAAACATTGAAGGCGATACCACCATTTTTTATATCACCAAAAAAATAACCAATACCCAAATAAAAATTACCACCATTGCAAGAGGCATTTCTTTTGGTGGCGAGTTAGAATATACGGATGAACTTACACTCGCCCGTTCATTAGCAACAAGAAGGCCATTTGAAAACTATATGCATCAAAACGAATGATTCAACTTTCGGTAATCATAGTTAATTATAATGTCAAGTATTTTCTTGAACAAGCTGTATTATCGGCATTAAAAGCTTGTACTAAAATTACGGCAGAAATTATTATTGTCGACAACCATTCGGTTGATGGCAGTGTTGAGTTCATGCAGCAAAAGTTTGTAAATCAACCCAACCAAAAAACGCCGGTTCACATAATTGCCAATACAAAAAATACCGGATTTTCGGTTGCCAACAACCAAGGCATAGCAATTGCAAAAGGTGAATACATTTTATTATTAAATCCTGACACGGTTGTTGAAGAAGACACTTTTGAAAAGTGTTTAGCATTTATGGACAGCCGTCCTGACGCAGGAGCGCTTGGTGTAAAGATGATAGATGGCAAAGGCAACTTTTTACCTGAGAGCAAACGCGCATTTCCAAATCCGGAAGTAGCGTTCTACAAGGCTTTCGGGCTGGCGAATTTATTTCCGAAATCAAAAATATTCGGGAAATATCATTTAGGTTACCTCGATGAAAACGAAACAAATGAGGTAGATGTTTTGGCAGGTGCTTTTATGTTGATGCGCAAATCGGTTTTAGATAAAACAGGTTGGTTAGATGAAGATTTTTTCATGTATGGTGAAGATATCGACATGAGCTATCGCATTGTTAAAGCAGGATATAAAAATTATTATTTCCCTGAAACACGCATTATTCACTACAAAGGCGAAAGCACTAAAAAGGCTAGTTTCAATTATGTAAAAATGTTTTATAATGCAATGAAAATATTTGCAGTAAAACATTTCCAAGGTCGACGTGCGGGCATGTTTATTTTGTTGCTAAATTTTGCAATCTATTTCAGAGCGTTAATTGCAACTTTCATGCGCCTGGTTAGAAAACTGGCAATGCCGCTTTTTGATGCCTTGGTTTTATTTGGAGGTCTTATTTTAGTAAAAGAATATTGGGAGTATTATATAAAATACATTGAAGGCGGCCAATATCCAAATACCTACTTATTGGTGAATGTTCCGCTATACGTTAGTATATGGATATTGAGTATTTATTTAAGTGGAGGTTACGACCGCAGCTCCAATATTTCACGCATAATTAGAGGTGTGTTTTGGGGAACAATTGTTATAGCTGCAGTTTATGGCTTTCTGCCTGAAATTTATCGCTTCTCCAGAGGTATGATTATTGCCGGTGCTGCGTTTAATACATTATTATTAATAGCATGCAGATCAATCATACATTTTATACAATATCGCAATTTCAGGTTCGGAGAAACTCCTGAAAAAAAGATTGTTATTATAGGGAACAATGCAGAAACAGAGCGTGCACACCAGTTGCTTAATCAATTGCAATTAGGCAATCAAATAATTGGTTATGTAAGAACCAACAACAATAAAAATAATCACGAATTAGAACTCGGCGATATCAGTATTTTAGATGAGCTGATAAATGTTTACAAGATCAATGAAATTATTTTTTGCGCCAGAGATATCAGCAGTCAGGAAATTATAAACCACATGGTATTGCTAGGGCAGCAAATCGACTTTAAAATTATACCCGACCAAAGTTTAAGTATTATTGGGAGCAATTCAAAAAACTCTGCGGGCGACATTTATACTGTTGATATACAACTTAAAATTTCGTTGCCTGAGCGCAAACGTTCTAAACGGCTTTTTGATTTTGGATTCGCTTGTTTAGCATTTATTTTTTCGCCGTTATTGGTATTTTTTGTAAAAAACAAAGCAGGATTTTTTACCAATATCTTTGAAGTACTTACGGGTAAAAAATCATGGGTTGGGTATATAACAACTTCAACAAATAGCAATGGTTATGAACGCAATGAGGCTGCGCTGCCGAAATTAAAACCGGGCGTCTTGTCACCTGTCACGGGCAAATCGAACACTGTTTCAGATAGTAATATGGCTGCGCGCGTTAATTTTATTTATGCCCGAGACTATCGGCTTACCGATGATTTAGAGGTGCTTCTAACCAATATTCCAAACCTAGGTGTAAGAAAACGTTACTAAAAGCATCACTAGATAAGGTTTAAACTGCTATTTTTAGCCTCAAAACCAATTTACATCGTAAAACACACTGTTAAACATGAAAAAGATACTGTCACTTAGCCTATTGATTACCTGCACCCTGCTTTTGCGTGCACAGGCTCCCACTCAACCTAATTTTGTATTGATTATTGCCGATGACTTAAATGATTTCGTCCAGGGTTTTAGCGGACATCCTCAAACTAAGACACCAAACATCAACAAAATAGAAAAGAAAGGAACAACTTTTACAAATGCCTTTTGCGCCGGCCCTAAATGTGCCCCAAGCAGAACAAGTTTAATAACCGGGAAGGACTGTTATTATACTAAAGTTTACAATAACGACGATATTGGTTGTAAAGGTTTCCGTAAAAATTTTACTGAAGCAAAAGGAAATCCAACTGTTTTTACAATACCGGAGCTATTGAAAGACAGCGGAGGATATTTCACCTATACACTTAGCAAGGTAATGCATTGTTATGTTGGACTTCCTGATTTTGATACAGCAAATGTGCCTGCTTGTGAAAAAGATTTATCTTGGAGTAAAGCATTTTCCTACGGTCAAGGTGGAGATATGGAATCAATTCTTGATTACGGCGGATTAAACGACGATGGTGTTAATGGATTTTTCTTTACACCAATTCCTGACTCAATGGAGAGCGAAATGGTTGATTATATCATTACCGATTCTGCAATTTCATTTATTCAAGACTATGCATCAAATCCCGAAACATATTGCAACAAACCATTTTTTCTAGCAGTAGGATATAAAAGGCCTCACGGTCCATTTTATGTTCCTGAAAAATATTTCTTACCTTATTACAATACTGATTATTACAGCGATCCATATAATCTGCCGTACAACGACCCTGTTGGTGCCGCACCGTACAACGGTTTAGTGATGCCACCTCAGCCCGACCCTATGTGGAGTGATTATACTTCCTTGCCTGCCGACTTAGTTGGTCGCGCATTAAATGAGGAGGATTATGTGCATGACGATTTTCTGGAATTTGGTGATGTAATGATGGCAGAAGTTCCACCTCCAACTATAGGAGCCGGATATACTGATGAAGAAAAACTTTTTATTCTACAAGAGTCAGAACGCGCAAATGGTATTCTTGCATATTTAGCATCAATTAAATTTATGGATGCACAAATTGGCAGATTTTACAATGAGATTAAATTGCACCCCGAAATTTTTAACAATACCGTATTTATTATTACAAGTGACCACGGTTATTCGCTTGGCGAAAAAACACATTGGAGAAAAGGCTGTTTATGGGAAACAGATGTGCGTATTCCTCTTGTTATAGCGGATATGCGCACACCGGTTAAAAAAACTTGTAAGCGTGTAGTTAGCAATTTAGATATTATGCCAACTGTATTAGAAATGGCAGGTGTAGCTGCACCAAATTTCCCTGATGGTTCTCCCTATTTAGATGGCGTTAGTTTAACACCGTTATTAGCAAATCCAAGTACACCATGGGATAAACCTGCATTATCATCAATACAACTGCATGGTTATAATGAAGGATTTTGCTTTCCGCAATACAGTGTGCGCGACGACGAATGGCATTACATCCGTTATCAAACAAATGGCGCAATTGCACCAGATTGCAATGAAGCATTAAGTGTATTTCAGGAAGAATTGTATCACATTGGAAAGAATAAAAATATCGACCCGTATGAATGGGTTAATCTTGCCGATGACCCTGCTTATACCGCTACAAAAGAACATTTAGCGTCTTTCCTTCCGGGTGGAGATAATTATTTGCAATTTGATAGAACGGCCGATGATGCAGCCGTAATTGTTGAATCAAATCAACTTGGCGTTTTTCCAAATCCTACAAGTGAGTTTGCAAATTTTAGAGTGAACGATATGGTTCCGGGAGAAGCAATTTTTTGCATCACTGATATAACCGGCCGTGTTATTACAAATGATAAAATTGAAATTGATGAAAATGGATACTTACAGTTTACTTACAATATTTCATCACTAGAACAAGGATATTATTTTGGCCAATTAAAACAAGCGGATAAAATCTTAACCGTTGAATTTATTATAGCACGATAATTAACATTACAAATTCTATTTAAAAATTATAAAGTGAAATTAACCTCATTTTTGCTCATATTTTTTCTAGGTGTTAAAATACAACTATATGCCCAAGCGCAACCTAATTTTGTATTCATTGTATTAGATGATTGCAATGATTGGGTTCAAGGGTTTAGCGGGCATGCACAAACGGCAACACCAAATATTCAATACCTTGAAAAAAAAGGCACCACCTTTACAAACGCCTATGTTTCGGCTCCGCAGTGTGCCCCAAGCAGAACAAGTTTTATGACGGGTAAAGATTGTAATTATACTCAAATTTATCATAACCAATCAATAAAGTGTAATAATTTCAGAATGAATTTCACTGCTGATAAAAACAATGAATTCATTTACACAATTCCTCAAATTTTAAAAGATAGTGGTAATTATTACACCTACTCAATTAGTAAAGTATTACACTGTCATGAAAAACTTGCCGATTTCGATTCATTAACCCTTGACCCTTGCGCAAGAGAGAAATCTTGGAGTAATGCAATTGTTTTCGACGACTCACATGGCGAAGAAGAAGCAGTTGAGGAATGGGGCTATGCAAATGAGCAAGGTGTTTATGAATTTCCTTATTCTAAAATACCTGACTCATTAGAAACATACATGCAGGATTATATCGCTACTGATTCTGCAATATCTTTTATTCAACAGTATGCTGACGACCCAACCACATATTGTGATAAACCTTTCTTTTTAGCGTTAGGTTATCGTCGACCTCACGGGCCATGTTATATTCCTGAAAAATATTTTCTGAGTTACGAGAATACAGATTATGCAAGTTTTCCTTATACTTTGCCATACGACAACCCCGTTGGCTCACCGTATAACGGAGTAATAATGCCTCCACAGCCCACTCCTGTTTGGGACGATTTCGATCAATTGCCAATTGGTGGCGTAGCTAGAACTTTAATTTTAGAATCACCGGTTCACAATGGTATTTTTAATTGGGCAAATTATTACGAAACAACTTTCGGGTTACCAACATTTGCAGCCGGCTTAAGCGTTGATGAGCGCGAAGCCATACTTGAAGAATCAAAGCGAGCAAATATGATTATGGGTTACTTGGCTGCAATAAAATTTGTTGATGCACAAATTGGTCGCGTTGTTGATGAATTAAAAACACATCCTGAAATATTAAATAATACTGTTTTTGTTGTTGTGGGCGATCATGGATATTCGCTAGGTGAAAAAACGCATTGGAAAAAAGGCGGCCTCTGGGAAACAGATGTTCGTGCGCCAATGGTTATTGCCGATATGCGTGCACCGGTAAAAAAAACATGCAAACGCTTTGTTAGCTTCCTTGATATATTTCCAACACTAGTTGAGATGGCCGGAATTGAGCCTGCACAATTTCCTGATGGAACTAATTATGCTGATGGATTTTCACTAACACCATTAATGGCAAATCCTGCAATGGTATGGAACCGGCCGGTATTATCTTCTTTCATAAACGGAAAAGATATAACTGAACAAGGTGCCTGCTATGTGCATTATAGTATAAGAGATGACGAATGGCATTATATACGTTACAAAACTAATGGCGATGCATATCCAACAGGATGCGATGAAGCAACGAGTGTACTTCAAGAAGAATTATATCATATCGGGAAAAAGAAAAACATTGACACTTACGAATTGAATAATTTAGCCGATGATCCGGCTTATGATTATGTTAAAGATTACCTGGTATCCTTTTTACCTGATAGCGCAAATTATCTCCAATTTGAACGTAACACCGAAATTCAAAATTCAAATGATGCAACCGGATTAGTATTAAATTTTTATCCCAACCCGGCTAGTGAAACTATTTTATTTTCCATTGAAAATGCAAATGAAGGTGAGGCAACATTAAAGATATCCGATTTATTCGGTCGCGAATGCTCCTCCTTTACTTTTACTTTAACAGATGAAGGATTTACACAATTTTATTACCCTGTATCAGAACTTTCTCCCGGATATTATCTAGCTGAAATAGTACAGTCAGAATCAAATGTTGTTCGAAGTTTTATCGTACAACGTTAAAAATACCCTTAATTAAAAATTTATTTTTAAAACAAACAGCCCGACTACAATGAAAAAATTATTCCTCATCATTTCAATTATTATCAACGGCACATTATACGCGCAAACACAACCTAATTTCATTTTTGTAACTTTCGACGACATGAATGATTGGGTGCAAGGATTTAGCGGGCAAGCCCAAGCTGCAACTCCAAACATACAATATTTAGTTAAACGAGGAACTACGTTTACAAATGCTTATTGCACTGCACCGCAGTGTGGCCCATCCAGAACCAGCATGTTTACCGGTAAGGATAACACATACCTTGATTTATTCCATAACTCCGATTTATCCTGTGCTGATTTCAGGGATAATTTTTCTGCTGCTGAAGGCAACGAAACAATATTTACATTGCCCGAAATATTAAAAGACAGCGCAGGATATTTTACTTATAGTATTAGTAAAATATTTCACTGTCATGATAATAACTTCGACTACGACTCTTTGAATCCAGACGTTTGCAATCGCGATTTATCTTGGAATAAGTTATTGTTTTTTGATTATATAAATGGAGAACAAAATGTAATTCTTGATTATGGCGAAGCACACCAAATGGGCGTTTATGCTTGGCCTTACTCTGTTATTCCTGATTCCTTAGAACCACTTATGCAAGATTATCTTGCAACAGATTCTGCTATAGCATTTATTCAAGATTATTCAGACAACCCCGGGGAATTTTGTGATAAGCCATTCTTCCTCGGTCTAGGATTCAGGAGACCCCACTCACCGTATTACATACCGGAAAAATATTTTTCAACTAATTATGATGATAATTACTACTCGGCAGGCTATAATTTACCTTATAATTATCCGGTTGGCACTGCACCCGCAAACGGATTCATAATGCCTCCACAACCAATTAACCCTTATAGTGATTATGATTCTTTACCTATTAATGGTGTAGCCAGGGCATTAATTGCAGAAAACAAAGTGCATTTAGCAGCAGGAAGTTGGGCGTCTGACCAAGTAGATATTTATGGCATACCAGTAACAATGCCGGGATTAACAGCAGAGGACCAAGAATTTGCGTTAGCAGAAGCAAAAAGAGCTAATATGGCGATGAGCTATCAAGCTGCGATTAGATTTGCTGATGCTCAACTTGGAAGGCTAATTGATGAATTAAAATCACATCCTGAAATTTATAATAATACCATTATTGTTGTAATGGGTGACCATGGCTATTCACTTGGCGAAAAAACACATTGGAAAAAAGGATGTTTGTGGGAAACAGATATACGTGTGCCTTTAATTATTGCAGATTTGCGCACACCGGTAAAAAAGACTTCAAAAAGATTTGTAAATTTTTTAGATGTCTTCCCAACTATTTGTGATTATGCCGGAGTTGCATATCCAACTTTTCCCGATGGCAGCGAATATCTTGATGGCTATTCAATGATTCCATTAATGGAAAATCCAAATGCGCCTTGGTCGAAACCGGTACTTACTTCTTTTAGAAATACCAAAGACCCGAGCCGACAAGGTTCGTGCTTCCCTCACTATAGCGTGCGAGATGAAGAATGGCACTATATCAGATACCAAACAAATGGCGACGGTTTCCCTGTTTCATGTGATGAAGCTACCAGTGTGATTCAAGAAGAATTATATCATATCGGAAAGAAAAAAAATATTGACCCTTACGAATGGAATAATTTAGCAGATGACCCTGCATACGATTATGTTAAAACAAATTTATCAGCGTATTTACCGGGTGGTGCAAATTATTTACAATTCGCAAAAACAGCAACAAATAACATTATAGTTGAAACCGACTCCATTGAGATGAATATGTTTCCTAATCCTGCTGATGGTATGTCGCAAATAATTATTTCCGGAATTGAAGGTGCAGTAGATATTTTATTTTACAATACATTAGGCGAGTTAATGTTTTCCGATGATTTAATAATAGATTCAGCAGAAAATGGATACTATTACATTAATGTAGCAAATTGGCCTTCAGGAATATACTTTGCTAACATTGAGAAAAATGGTGTAAAAGCAAGCATGCAAATGATTGTACAACACTAGTTAACGCTTCGGGTCGATTAATTTTTCGTCCACCTTTTGTTGCAACCATCCTAGGTCGGCAACTTGCCTTGTTTCTTCAATTTTTGATTTTAACTCGGCAAGTTTCTGCTTATCGCGTTTTGTTAAACGAGATAATTTATCAATAAACTTTAGGAAATTATTATATAAAACCTTTACATTTTCACTTAATGTTTTATTACGGCGCAAATAAACTTTAAAAGCTTCAATGGCACTCTGCATTGGGTCCCACTCATCAAGCTGGTAGTAAATTTTAATTTGCATGGTTCTGGTGTCGAGCGCATAAAATATATCAGTATATTCAACTTGATTTATTAAACGCAATGCTTCACCAAACTGACCTTTATAAAACAATAATGCACCTTGATTATAATTATAGGCATTCAATCTGAATTTTTCGTTGAGCCGGTTTTTATAATTGCGAATAAATTGTTCGGCCCAATCAAACTCCCCAACGCGCAATGCTGTTATTACCAAATTTTTAAAAGTCCAAGGAGATAAATCGCCATCCACCATTAATAATTCTTTCTCCAACGCAGACTTCGACAAATTAAAATATTCGCGCAAAAATCGCTTCTCCCCTGCATTAATTTTTCTGATGGCATAATTTTGTGCGTAGGCATACATATCGCGCGCTTCCATAGGTGGAAATTTGTCGGTATGCTCGTTGAGCAGATGTTTCAATTCCTCAAAATGCACATCACTATCTACTTCTATAAAAGTCATTAATATTTGATAATATATAGTAATGGAAGGATATTCCACAAAACTATTTTCTCTTAAATGATCTGAAATCTCTTTCAGCAAGCGCAATTTATAATCTGTAACAACCAGTTTCTGCCTGTTAATTAATTCGCATGAATATTTTAATTTGGTGGATATATAAAATAAATCTAAAAAATTAGCCGCTTCTTGTAAACTGGCATCATAAGCACGTTTTTTTTGCCTGTCGAAAAATAAATTTACTTCGCTTTGCAACAAGTATTCTTTAAAAAAGTAAGGTGCATTTCTAAAAGGATTTTCAGTAAGCGTATTTCTCGCTTCGCGCAATGTTTGTTCAAACAATTTATCGGTTCCCCATTTATTGTAAGTGCTCAATAAATGCACATAGCCTTCAACATCTTCTTGGAAGTGATTATTATACCGAATAAAATTTTCGCAATGCTCCACAATGTCGCTCATCATGTAGCCGATTTTCTTTTCCGTTATGGTTAAACCTGATACTCCTTTTGCAATTAATTTTTCCTTCTCAATACTCTTCGAATCGAATTCCGGGGCATATTTCTTTACATAATTGTAAAAAACCAATAACTCTTCGTCCTTGTTAAAGAATGGAGAAGCAAGGTAATCGGAAAACCGACTCAACTCTTTTGTGCTGAAATGCTTGAGCATTTCAATCATTTTACTTTTATACATATAACAATAGAGCGGAAAAATACCACTTATTTGTGGAAAATACAGAATATGGGTGCTAATTTAGAAAAACTAAAAATAGTGTATTGTATTGATTATCAGAATATTACGTATATTTTTACATTCAAAATACCCGTTTTCTAGTAAAAAGAGCATTGGAAATTACGGAAAATGGGTAAAAATGTATTTTTTCTATGTAAAAAGAAACTGTTTCTTTACATTGGAATTATCTAAATAGGCTGAAATGGATTTGAAAACATTACTTAATAAAAGGTTGCTCATCGGTATTACACTCAGCATATTGCTTGGTTTTACCGCGCCGGTGCTGCATGCTCAAACTGTTACCAATGTGGTTGACGATACGATACGTTTATGCTTAGGCACAACAGTTACTATCGATTTACTTGCTAATGATACTGATATTGACCCGGGTGAAGTTTTAGAAACAGATATTCTTGTTGACCCAACCAGCATTTTAATTGATTATGATGACGAAGCTTTACCTGAAGGTACTTATGATATAATTATTGACCCGACATTTACCGGAACCGATTTTATGATTTATGAAGTTTGTGGTGAAGACGATTTATGTGCTACCGGTATATTAGTAATTATTGTAGCAGAATGTGTTTGGCCGGGTGATGGCAATAGAGATAGCATTTGTAATTATGTTGACCTTTTGCCATTAGGTTTATATTATGGTTTAGCCGGGCCGCTGCGAGATGATGCTGATGGTTTTTGGGATGAGGCTTTTGCCGATGAATGGACAGAACCGGCCGGCGTTATAATTGATGACAATCCAAAATTTTCTGACTTTAATGGTGATGGAATAATTAACAGCGCCGATACAATTGTTGTTTTAGATAATTATGGAGAACTGCGCGGAACTTACATTCCTGAAACAACTATTGGAGGTGTGGACGCTCCAACAATCAGCATTGATTTTTTGACTGACACTATTACTGCCGGCAGCAGTGTAATTATTCCAATAAATTTCGGAACTGAAATCACACCTGCCTCAAACATTTATGGCGCAGCGTTTGAAATCGCTTACGATAAAACATTAATTAAAGCTGAAAGCATTTTGGCAACCTTTAATTCAGGTTGGCTTGGAACGCCGGGCGAAGATTTAATTTTCTTACAAAGTAACGATACCACCAATGGAGTAATTAGTGTTTCCGTAACACGCATTAATCAAATTGCCCGAACAGGTTACAATCATTTTGGAGAATTAAGTTTTGTAATGGAAGACAATATTGCAGGTAAAACTGCAGGTGAAATAACTTCAACGCTAACTTTCTGCATTGAAACACCAAACGTAATTAAAAAATCGGGACAAACAGTGCCGGTGCAAATTGCATGCGACTCAGCAGTTGCCATTCAATTTACTAATTCAATAAATAATAGTATTAATAATTTGCTGCTTACTTATCCTAATCCTGCCGATGAAACACTTACCATTACTTTACCCGAATATATGCATGGCAAATGCGCCATATTAAATGACTTGGGGCAAGTAGTTTACAGTCAAATAGTTACAACCGAATTTTTTACAATCAATACCGATTTAATTCCGGCAGGTAATTATATTATACAATTAATAAGCGAAACCCAAGTTTATAATCAACAATTAATTATTCAACATTAAATACATACATGATGAAAAATTTAATACTTAGTTTGTTTTTAGTTACTGCGCTAAACTCGTTTGGCACCGTGGCTATTTCAGATTGCAATGCAGCATTTGAATATACCGTTGACGGCATGACCGTAACATTTATTGATGCATCGGCAGCAGATCCGGGACCCATTTTAGAATGGACTTGGGATTTTGGTGATGGCACAACTTCAACGGATGAAAATCCGGTGCACACTTATGCATTTCCGGGCGAATATGATGTTTGCTTAACCATTCATGCAGATGGCGCTTGTTATGATACTAAATGCGAAAGCAACATACCGGTTGAAATGGGCGGTGGCTGTTTTACAACATTTACTTTTGTTACTGATGGATTATCAGCAATGTTTACCAGCGATACCGATCCGGGTCCTGGTGATGTTGTTAGTTATGCATGGACATTTGGCGATGGTGGAACATCTGCGGAAGCAAACCCCGATTATACTTATGATATATCCGGTGCTTATCTTGTTTGTTTAGTGGTAACTTTTGCAGATGGTTGTACAGCAGAATTTTGCAATGAAGTGTTAGTGGACGGTGTTGGCGCCGATTGTATGGTTACTGCAGAAGTTACAGGCGTAGTTGGTGCAAATCACCATTTTTATGCATCCGTTACACCCGCTGCCGATGAAATAACTTATACATGGTATTTTGATGATGGCACTACATTTACAGAAACAACCGCAGGCACAGCATCAGATCCATGGCATGAATATGCAACTTCGGGTGTTTATAATGTTTGCGTGGTGATAGAAACCGGAGCAGGTTGTATTGATGAATATTGTTTTGAAATTGTAGTAGATGGTGGTGGCGATTGCATTGTTACAGCTGAAGTAACAGGCGTTGTTGGTGCAAATCACCATTTTTATGCATCCGTTACACCCGATGCTGATGAAATAACTTATACATGGTATTTTGATGAAGGCACTACATTTACAGAAACAACTGCAGGCACACCATCAGACCCATGGCATGAATATGCAACTCCGGGTGTATATAATGTTTGTGTGGTGATTGAAACCGGAGCAGGTTGTATTGACGAATATTGTTTTGAAATTATTGTTGATGGTGGTGGCGATTGTGAAGCAGCTTTTGAATTTTCTACTGACATGGTAACCGCTTCGTTTTTTGAAACAGCAGATGGTGCAGGTTCAGATATTATTTCCTATTTCTGGGATTTCGGCGATGGTTCAACTTCAACTGACCTCAACCCTACGCATGTTTATACTTTAGGTGGCACTTACTTAGTTTGCTTAACAATTACAACTGCCGATGGTTGTGTAAATACCGTTTGCGAAGAAGTAGATGTTGAAGGAGTTGGTGGCGATTGTGAAGCAAAATTCGATATCGTATCAATTACAGATACAGGCTCAGGCTGGGTTGTAGAATTAGATAATAATTCAACAGGTTCTGAAATATACGCTTGGACATTCGGTGATGGTGGAACTTCTGACACTGCAAATCCTGAACACCTATACGAAGAGGCAGGTATTTATACTATATGTCTTACCATTGGTATACCGGGCACCGATTGCTTCGACGAAAAATGCGAGGAAGTATTTGTTGGCGGTGGAGTTGATTGTATTAATCCTGCCACAATAGATTCTACCTATGGATGTATTGATGTTTACGAACCGGTTTGCGGTTGCGATGGCATTACTTACGACAACTCTTGCTATGCGATTTATTATGGCGGTGTGGTATTTTATACCGACGGTGCTTGCGGTGGCGTTAGTGTTCAAGAAGAAACAATAATTGGCACAATTAGAGTTCAGCCAAATCCTGCTCAAAATAACACAACAATAAATTATGCAATTAATGCAGGGGGATTAGTTACAATTCAAGTAATGGATTTAACAGGCAAAATAATGTTAACGCCTATTGAACATTATTCAATTCCGGGAACTTATAATGTAGAATTAAATACCGGCAATTTATCATCCGGATTATATATTATAAACATTGCCACCAATGGCGAAAACGCAATAGAGAAATTGGTTATCAGTAAATAAATTATAACCTCATGTTATAAAAGCGCATGGTTAACAGCTGTGCGCTTTTTTTATTGAGGATGCGTATATTCGCATTTCATATAAAATATTTATGGAATTGAATTAATTTTAAATTTTTGCCGAAATAAATTATTACTTAATACAATTTAAAATAAATAACGCCGAATTACCTTGTTTTAAATTTCGACTGTAAATCCTTTTTAAATTATTTTCTATTGTTTAATGAATTTCCCTGATTGAACTCTCTCTCCCTCTTCAAATACACTATAAACATAGATCCCGGGATTAATGGCAGTAACATCCACTCGTATACTAGTAGACAATGTCATTTGTGTCAACACCTCTTTTCCATCAATAGCATAAATAACAATTTGCCTTGTCTTATTGTTTATTTCACTTTGGAAATATAAATAATTAGTTGTTGGATTTGGAAATACGTTTATTGGAGTTAAACTAAAATCTAATTCCTCATTTAATGTTGTAAAATTTCCCATTGAGTCGATTTTAAAAACCACAATGTCCAAATCATTTGAAGGAACATCCCAATTATATAGCGAAGACACTATATATATACCGCCATCTTTCGAAGGAGTAATTGAGTTATAGCCATAATTAAACTCCCCATTAATGTAATACTCATTGATTATTTCACCTTCCCCATTAAATTTTATAATTCCTATCGTATGTTGTATTTCTTCATAAAGAAAACTAGGGCAATTACTACATGTAATATAAGACAACCAAAAGTTGTTTGTATCTGTGATTCCAATTGAATTAGGGAAGAATAAAATATCGCTTGTATTTGACCCAAAATCCAGTGTCCATAATGTGTCAAAACTTGAGTTTAATCTCGAGATATAAAAGTTAGTATAATCAACTTCAAAGTTACTATGTTGAATATATGAGGCTAAAAAATCAGTCGTGAAATTCAGATCATGAACATATCGAACCAAATAACTTGAATCTTTAATTTGCGAAGTGCTTTCACTTACAATTGATAAAGTCTCGCTATTTATTTCAGTTAATGAATATTTTGTTTGAGAACTAATGTAACGATTATTTTCTGCATCCTCGATCAAGCCAATCAATCCTAGCCATGTAAATTCATCATAAAAAATTGATTCGTTTAAAAGTTCACCATCAATACTATATTCGTAAATAAAGGCTTTATTAATATCAGTAGCCCAACCTCCTATTATAAGGTTATTAGATGTATTAATTAGAGCTTTAAAAGGGCGTTCAGAAACATCTTCATGGCCTAAGATAAAAAAATCAGTTAATTCATAATTGCCATCAACTTTGGCAATGCCAATTTGAATATCGCTAATTACATCACTCAGTAGTGTGCCAATAAAATAATAGTTATTTAATATTGAATCCCTTAACACTTCGGAAAGTGAAAATGTCCCTTCATCAAATGGAATCAGTATGGATTTAGAATCAACCAAATCTCCGGCTAAATTATATTCATTTAGAAAGAAATACTGATTTACACTACTATCAAACTTGCCTATCAATAAAATAAAAGAATCAAGTTCGATTAATTTTCCTGCTACTTCATATCCAACTTTCTCTGTTGATACAAACGGAGATTGGGAGTATGTTGTTTTGATCAACAAAATTAGTAGTATGCCTATAAAAAGAGTTTTCATGTTAAAATCTATAGCTTTATTTACAATTCGCTTAAACAAGGATAGGGAGTTCCTATTGCCCAAATTAAACGAAATTATTATTAAAATATTTTAATATTCTAACGGATCACAGATAACATTCGTCTATTTTGCATCATAGTCTGGAAATAGCCGTGGAACAGGAAAAATAATATTGCAATAAACATAATTGAAGCTTGTGTTTTCATGGGGATACCTGCCAAAGTCGCTTCATATAGCTGAGGTTCTTATTTTACAAGTATCAACAACTTTATCCAAATGCATATTTTTAAAAGAAAATAATAATCAGATTAAATCACTCACCAATTAGGGCTACTGTTTTCATTAATACTTTGCATCTAACCACGTTAGTATTTTATTGCGCCTTCGCCAAACCTCACATTTTGAAATTACTCCAAAATAATATAAAAATACAATCTTCTAATCCTGATGATCTCTCCCCTTAAATTCCCCTTGCTTATACGCGTTATCTAAATCTTCCATTTCTTTTAATTCGGCTTCGGTCCATGGTCTAATTACAACTCCGGTCATATTTGGTTTGCCGGCATTAATCCAAGCGGTGAGCCAAAAATTACCAAGTGAAATAACTGCTGCTCGCAATCTGCGTTCTACCATGCCATTCATAATTTCATCGTAGCGTTCGGTATATGCTTTTGAGTAAACTCTAACTGTTGATGCGCCTCGAGATTCGTAACTGTATTTTTGATCGGCAGGAAATTCGGAATTTAATTTTGATTCTAGATTTAAAACGCTGTCAACCATCGAATGACTTTCCATAATTATTTCCCAAACTGCGGCATTTACATCGGGAATGTATTCTGCTTTGCCGGTTAAATAATCAAAATTTTCACCTAACAATTCCGGAATGCGCGATTCCCATAATCCGTGAATACCAACTTGATTCGTCAGCTGTCCGTTATAATTTTCTGTGCAGTGCAAAGGCACGTGTGCATCACCAATATAATGCCCTAAGTCGGCCGAAATTTTTAATATATAATTAACATCTTTTTTCTGAAAAGCGTCAGTTAATCGAAACATCATTTTTTCGATATACCATGGAACAATACCGTATGCATTTAAGGTGTCTTCAGAATATTTAATTACTGCATCATTCCACTTGCGTGGCAATCCTTCGTAAGGAGGTTCACCATAATGGTCGATATCGATATAGTGCCGAGGTGCTTCTTCTTTAAATGCGTATCGTCGTTTATCGGGGTCAACTGCATGTGCCGAAACGTAATCGATATATGGTTTATAAAATCCGAATAAATCTTCAGGCAGTGTAAACAGTGCCATTTTATTTATGCGTTGATGCCCCCAAAAACCCCATGGTGTAGGCGCCGCAGCATAAGTAATTAATGTAAACGACAATAAAAATGTAAATACTATTTTTTTCATAAGAGAAAACTTACTACAAGAATAATCAAAAATTAATGAAACTTGAAGTGAGGGGTGCATCTGTTGCTTAAAGCACGTGTTTGTTTCACCCGTCTATCCAGCCGGGCAAGTCAACCTATTCGGTCGGCAGGCACAAAAGGCAGAATCAGTATAATGTGTTTTGGTACGTCGTATTGATTTTGTGACCTCTGCGTGGGTTCCTTTTGCGTTCCGATACAATCGGAATTGCGTGAAACAAGCACATGTGTTTGTTTCACGCAAAGGCCACAAAATTAACCCACGCAGAGGTCACAAAATCGGTAAGGTGTAGGGTGGTGAAGTTATAATATTTAAATAAGTGCAATAGATTAACATTCCGATAAAACATCGTTAATCAGTTTGCAAGCATAAATAATTTCGCTGTCTGATATTGTTAACGGAGGTGCAATACGCAAGCAATTTGGTGCAAATAAAAACCAATCTACCATCAGCCCCGTTGCAACTAATTTTTTATTTAAGGCAAAATTAATATCCATTGATTCAAATTCAACGGCGAAAAATAAACCGCAATTGCGAACGGCTATAATTTTATTACTAGTGAGTAGTTTACTAATTAATTCAGCTTTTGCAATACTGCTTCCCACTAAATTATTTTTCACCATAAATTCTGCGGCAGCCAATCCTGCAGCACAACAAACCGGATGTCCGCCAAAGGTGGTAATGTGTCCCAAAATTGGACCATTGGTAAACACATCCATCATTTTTTTCGAAGCCACAAAAGCGCCGAGTGGCATTCCGCCTCCAATTGCTTTTCCTAAAATTATCACATCCGGAATAACACCACTATGCTCCCATGCAAATAATTTGCCTGTGCGTCCAAAACCGGTTTGGCATTCATCAAAAATTAAAAGGGTTCCGGTTTCATTACATCGATTTCTAATTGCTTGTAAATAATTATCGAGCGGCAGAATAACACCCGATTCTGCTTGAATAGGTTCAATTAAAACAGCGGCGGTTTTTTCTGTGATATGATTTATCTGTTCAAAATTATTATAATTTAAAATAGTATTATCCGGAATTAATGGTCGGAATGCATTTTTTCTTTCTTCATTATTTCCTGCACTTAATGCGCCCATTGTGCTGCCATGGTAGGAATTATGAAATGAAATAATTTCAGGTCTGCCCGTAAAGCGTTTAGCTAATTTTAACGCACCTTCAACTGCTTCAGAGCCCGAGTTTACAAAATAAACCGATTGCAAAGGTTCAGGTAAATGCGCCGCAATCCATTGCGCATATTTAACTTGCGGACTTTCAACAAATTCGCCATACACCATAATGTGCATGTATTTTTCTATTTGCGCTGAGATAGCATTTTTAACATCCACATTATTATGACCAACATTACTAACGGCAATACCGGAAATCATATCTAAATATTTATTTCCATTGCCATCAATTAACCAACATCCATCAGCTTTCTCAATTTCCAGCATAAGTGGCGACTCGCTTGTTTGAGCAACATGATGCAGAAAAAGTTGTCGCGCGTTCATATCCGTATAAATTTATAAAATAAAATTAAGCCCACACTTTTGTGCCTTCAGTACAATTTTTACAAATATCTATTTCGCCCCGCGACTTTAATAATGCTGTTCTGAATGCATGATATTTTCCACCTTGCCATAATTGTTTGAAACTCATTTCTTTGAGGTCGCCTAATTGGTGCGTAGCATCTTTATCGAAACAGCAAGGCACAACGGCGCCATCCCAGGTAATTACGCAAGAGTGCCACAATTTCCAACAATGGTTGAGCATTTTATTTTTAATAGTGTATTTACCGTCGTCTTGTTTGGTATATCTGGAATAATAATCGATGGTTGGAATTAAATTACTGCCATTTTCATAATCATAAATTTGGGCAGTTTTAAACGCAACTTCATCAACCCCAACTTCTGCACCTAATCTTTTTACATCTTCAATTTGATGTTCGTTAGGTTTAACTACTAAAAATTGAAAAATAACAAATGGCGTTTTAGATTTTAATTCGCGTTTCCACTTTACAATATTTCTTGCACCTTCCAATACTTTTTCTAAATTGCCTCCAACACGATATTGTTGATATACATCTTGTGTTGTTCCATCAATAGAAATAATTAATCTATCTAAACCGCTTTCGATAGTTTTTTTTGCCATCTCATCATTTAAATAATGTGCGTTGGTTGATGTTGCAGTATATATATTTTTCTTGTTGGCATAAGTAACCATATCCAAAAAATCGGGATTTAAATATGGTTCACCTTGGAAATAAAATATGAGATAGGTTAAATCTTTGCCAACTTCATCCATTGTTTCTTTAAAGAAATCCTTTTTTAACATTCCCGTTGGCCTGGTAAACGAACGCAGTCCGCTTGGGCATTCAGGACATCTTAAGTTACAAGATGTTGTTGGCTCAAATGAAAGCGAAATTGGCAATCCCCATTGAACCGGTTTCTTTACCATCATACTATAATAGTAAGAGCTGATTACTTTACTCATATTCCATAAACGACGGGGTGTCATTTTGGATGCATAATTTAGAGAATCAGTAAAGCTGAATGGCATGATTTATTATTTATTGTAAGATGGTCCTCGCAGATTATCTTCAAAACCTTCTAAAGAGTGAAAATAGTTCAGTTCAATCTCACATTTTCTTTTATCGTCGCTGCTGGCATCGTAACAAAATTCGAGAATTTCGTTAAAAACCTTGGGAATGCGATAGGAACGTTTAATTGTGCTGCGCTCTTTATCGCCATCGTACCAAAACATTTGCAGTGTTTGACAATAATCACATTTTATCGGATAATTGGGTTGCGTCATTAATTCGTCGCTAAAATCCTTCATGTAAGCCATTATTATATCAAATTCGTAGGGAGTAATATTAAAGCAGTACGTATTTGAATCGAGGCTGCTCAACATAAGTTGGAACGATGAGCTTTTTTCGGTGATATGAAATGATACTACATTAAAATTGCCATCGAAAAACATGAAGTCAATAAATCTTTCATCGTACGAACGAAATGTAATTGGCGGACCGATAATGGTATCGTTTCCGATAATAGTTAAACTATCTTTTACAACCACTTTATTGCTGTCGACACCAAGTGTTGTGCTTTGGGCAACCAATTTATCATTACAAAAAATTGAGGCGATAACAATTATTAAAATTCTGAATTTCATTTATTTACAGCTGTTCAAATTGTTTTAAAAAGCGCAAGTCGTTTTCGGTAAACAACCTGATATCATTAATTTTATATTTTAGAATTGCCATTCGTTCCAATCCGAATCCGAAGGCAAAGCCGGTATATTTTTCTGAATCTATTCCGCAGTTTTCCAAAACCACAGGGTCAACCATTCCACAACCACCAATTTCTACCCAACCGGTGTGTTTGCAAATAGCGCAACCATCACCACCGCAAACAAAACAACTTACGTCCATTTCGGCGCTAGGTTCGGTAAATGGAAAGTAGCTTGGACGTAAACGAATTTTTGTTTGTGCTCCGTATAATTCTTGAGCCAAGTAGAGCAATGTTTGCTTCATATCGGCGAATGTAACACCTTCATCGATATAGAGTAATTCAATTTGATGAAAAGTGCAATGAGCGCGTGCCGAGATAGTTTCGTTGCGATAAGTTCTGCCCAGTGCAACAATTCTAACCGGTGGCTGCTTACCCGATTTAATGAGTTCTTCCATCACTCGAATTTGCACATTAGAAGTATGCGTTCTAAGCAAAATGGCAGGATTAGTTTGCACATAAAAAGTATCCTGCATATCTCTTGCCGGATGGTCTTCAGGCATTCCTAATGCGGTAAAATTATGCCAATCGTCTTCAATTTCGGGACCGTCGATGGCAGTGTAACCGATGCGTGTAAAAATTGCCATCAATTCGTCTTTCATTAACGTAATTGGATGACGAGCGCCCGGGTTTGTTGTATTAGCGGGCATGCTGATATCTATAAAATTATCGGCAGCTTTATCATTGTTTTTATATGCAGCTTCTGATGCAGCAAATTTCTGCTCTGCTGCGTGCTTTAACTCATTAACGCGCTGTCCAAATTCTTTTTTGCGTTCGTTAGGAACATTTTTTATCTCTCCAAAAACATCTTTAAGAATATTTTTAGTGCCGAGAAATTTGATTCTGAATTGTTCCAATTCAGTGGCATTGGCAATGGGAAATGCCTGCACTTCTGCCAAAAGTGTTTCTACTTTACCGAATTGATCATTTAAGCCTTCCATGCGGGTAAAATTACAAAAAAGTAGACAAGCATATATAAATGCAAAACGGCTGTCTCTATTTGGAGACAGCCGTTTAAATATAATTTTATGATTTAATTATTCAACCACAAATTTTTCAGAGTAGCTAGATTTACCATTGCTGATAACAACAAAGTAGAAACCTGCTTCTAATGCTTCGATATTTACATCGATCATGTTTTCACCTGAAGTAACTGCTGCTGAAGATGCTCCAACCTGACGGCCAAGAATATCAATCAATTTAACAGAAACTTGCATATCTTCCTGAACGCTGAAATAATCAACAGTAATGTTGTTGCCCGATGCCGGATTAGGGAATACACCAAGAATTGAGTTATTCCATTCCTCATCAACAGAAGTAAATGAACCATCATCTTTCCAGTTTGCAGAACGAACTGAAATTAACAAGTCGTAGCAATCAGAAGGGCTGTTAGCACCTGACCAACCGTAAACTTGAACATAACGTGTTCCTGTTGCAGTAGTATTCCAAATGATTTGCTCATCTGTTGTTCCACCGTTTTCAGAAATACCTTTTTGAACAACAGACTGGTTGTATAATTTAACATCGTAGTCAGCAGGCAATGAAGTCAAGTTAATTTTAACTTTTGTATTAGAACCTGTTGTAGTAAATTTAAACCAATCGATATCAGTAGAACTTGCAATTAATTCTTGGTAAGTAACACCTGTAGAAAGTGTAATTGCAGTTCCGGAAGTATTGTTTGGTTCGTAATTATCAACACAAGTTGCACCACCACCTGTAGTACTAAAGTTAGTAGAAGCAGTATAAGCGCTTGTTGCACCACCTGCGCAAACTGTTTGCACTTGCCATTCATAAGCAGTACCTGCTGTTAAGCCTGTAACAGCTTTAGAAGTAGTTGCAGATGTAGTAGTAGTCCAAGTTGCAGCAGCAGTAGCTTTATAACGAACGTTATAGCTTGTTGCACCTGCAGCAGCAGTCCAGTTAAATGTAGCACTTGTTGTGCCGATAGCAGTTGTTGTCATTCCTGTAGGAATAGCACAAGTAACTCCACCGCCGCCTGAGCAACCGTTAGAGGTAGTAATTGCATTTCTAGAACCACCTGCAGCAAATAATGCTTGCATTCTGGTTTTTTGACCTGCAGTAAAGATATTCATACAACCATCATCAGTGTAGTCCATATAGTTTTGGAACATATCACCATTAGGACCATTAGTGCAAGAAATACGAATAGTTCCACCAGGGCAGCCATAAGTTTCATCAGCTTGATTTGGTGTATCACCAACAGCATCAGATCCACCGCAACCGGTACCATCGTCACCCCAAATATGGAATAAGTTTAACCAGTGACCAACTTCGTGGGTTGCTGTTCTACCTTCATTATAAGGAGCAGAACCCGGACCACCAACACCGAAGTATACGTAGTCAATTACAACACCATCGGTAGAAGCCGCTCCACCAGGGAACTGAGCATAACCTAATAAACCACCGCTCAAGTCGCAAACCCAAAGGTTCAGATATTTATTTCTGTCCCAAATAGCTTTACCAAAAGTAGCAAATTTCATATCATCAGCAGTGCTGAAAGATGTTTTAGTAGTGCTTGTTCTAGTAATACCGGTAGTAGGGTTACCACTTGGGTCAACTGTAGCTAAGCAAAATTCAATTTCTGCATCTGCTGCAACGCCTGCAAAGTAAGCAGGTGTTTCACCTACGTCTGCATTTAAGCGACGGAAGTCAGCATTTAATACATCAATTTGAGAATAAACGTATGAATCAGCAATGTTTTCTGCTGCTACGTTATAAACAACGTGAACAACAACCGGAATAGTGATAACAGCTCTTTCGCCGCCATTAGCATTGGTTGCAACATAATTTTGAGTGAACTCCTCGATTGCAGCACGGTTAACTTCGTACATTGGATCTTCAGCTCTTAAACGAGCATCTACTTCCATAGCCGAACAACTGCGCTGTGGCGCCTGAGCCATCACTAAGCCTCCCAACATTAATGAGAAAGCCGCAAAAAGTAATGATTTTTTCAACATTTGAAATAAAAATTAAGGGTTAGTTAATGATTAAAAAGGTTAATTAATTAGTTCTTCATTGTGTGTGAAGTCTCGGGCGCTGCTAAGGAGAATTGCAGCAACTTTCAACATTGATGCATAATTCGCCCTAATAGTTGCATAAAATTAATAGTTTTTTGCAGAATCAAAGACTTTCCTTACAAATTTCTATGCCAAGTAAGCCATTTCTGTCACGCAATTATTAAAATATGCGCGAAATTCCACTTCTTAAGCGCGTAATTGATTGATTATCAATGAAATTGAACTTTTTTTAAACTTTTTTTGACTGTCATAAAATGTCATTTTTTTGCGTAATTACAATCTTTGCAAGCATTGTATAAAGAACCGAGCTTAATTTACAGTAAATGCAATAAAACGAACTAAATTATATAGAATTTGTAATTAGAATGGAGGATTGGGTTCTATAAAAAGTTCCTGTGGTAAATTTGCGCGTGGAAAAATTAATTCGAGAGATATTAAGCAAACGAATCATGGTGCTCGATGGCGCTATGGGTAGTATGATACAACGTTATCACCTAACTGAAGAGCAGTTTCGTGGGGAAAGATTCAAACACCACAGTCACGACTTAAGGGGTAATAACGACCTATTGTCCATTACGCAGCCGCAAATTATTAAGGAAATTCATCAACAATACCTTGAAGCCGGTGCTGATATTATTGAAACCAACACTTTCAGTTCAACTACAATTGCCCAGAGCGATTACGCGCTGCAATCACTCGCCTACGAATTAAATTTAGTTTCCGCTCAAATTGCCCGTGAAATTGCGGATGCATTTACTGCTAGAACTCCTGCTAAACCACGATTCGTAGCCGGAGCGCTCGGTCCAACTAATAGAACATTGAGCTTATCGCCTGATGTTAACAATCCCGGCTACCGAACCGTAACTTTTGATGAAATGGCAGATGCCTATTACGAAGAAGCAAAAGGATTGATTGACGGAGGTGTGCACATATTATTAATAGAAACAATTTTTGATACGTTAAACGCAAAAGCTGCATTGTATGCAATTGATAAGCTGTTTCATGATACGGGCAAGCGTTTACCAATAATGATTTCAGGTACTATTACCGATGCAAGTGGAAGAACATTGAGCGGACAAACAGTTGAAGCCTTTTTAGTTTCTGTAAGTCATTTACCACTATTAAGTGTCGGTTTAAATTGCGCATTAGGTGCCAAGCAATTAAAAGAATACATACAAACACTTTCTGCCAATACCGATTTATTTGTTTCTGCCTATCCCAATGCCGGCTTGCCGAATGCATTTGGCGAATACGATGAAACACCGGAAAGTAATGGTAATGATGTTGAAGTATATTTAAAAAGCGGCTGGGTAAATATTATTGGCGGTTGCTGCGGCACCACACCTGATCATATAAAATATATTGCAGATATTGCATCAAAATATCCTCCTAGAAAACCGGCTACACTCCCGAAACTTCCTGCATTTTCCGGTTTAGAAAAATTTGAATTATTTGAGGGAAGTAATTTTGTAAATGTCGGCGAACGCACAAATATTACCGGAAGTAAACAATTTAAAAGATTAATAACCGAAGAAAAATATGATGAAGCATTAATAGTTGCGCGACAACAAGTAGAAAACGGTGCCCAACTAATTGATGTAAACATGGATGAAGGAATGATAGATTCTGTAAATGCCATGACTACATTCTTAAATTTAATTGCTGCAGAACCGGATATTTCGAAAGTGCCGGTAATGATAGATTCCAGCAAATGGGAAGTAATTGAAGCGGGCTTAAAATGTTTGCAAGGAAAAAGTATTGTTAATTCTATATCGCTCAAAGAAGGTGAGGCAATTTTTAAAGCTCATGCCTTAAAGGCTAAGCAATTAGGTGCTGCAGTTGTTGTAATGGCATTTGATGAAGAAGGCCAAGCAACAACATATGAAAAAAGAATTGCAATTTGTAAGCGCGCATATGATATTTTAGTAAGCGAATTAAATTTCAACTCAACAGATATCATTTTCGACCCTAATATTTTAACAATTGGAACAGGCATTGAAGAGCATAATAATTATGCAGTTGATTTTATTAATGCAACTCGATGGATTAAAACAAATTTACCCGGCGCTTTAGTTAGTGGAGGCGTAAGCAATATTTCGTTCGCATTTCAAGGAAACAATACCGTGCGTGAGGCCATGCATGCTGCATTTTTATATCACGCCATAAAAGCCGGTTTGGATATGGGAATTGTAAATGCGGGCATGATTGATATTTATGAAAATATTGACAAACAATTGCTTGAAAAAATTGAAGATGTAATTTTTAATCGCAACGAAAATGCTACTGAAAATCTAGTTGCCTTTGCAGAAACATTAAAGAAAAAAGATAAGGCTGCCATCGTAACCGATGAATGGCGCAATACATCAGTTGAAGCGCGACTAAGCCATGCATTGGTAAAAGGCATTACCGATTTTATTGATATAGATATTGAAGAAGCGCGCCTAAAATACGCTAAACCCATTGAGGTAATTGAAGGGCCGCTTATGGCAGGCATGA
>JANMLV010000253.1:0-2877 GCA_031372705.1 Bacteroidota bacterium
GGAATATTTTTCAATTTTGATGGATAGCAGCTTGCCAATTGTGCAAGAAAATCCGCTCTCATTTGTTGAAATTCGCAAAGCAATTAATTATGGATTTGATAGGGATGAGATGTTATTATTTTTGAAAAACAATCGCGGAAACGCAGCTACAGGAGGCATTGTTCCACCAAGTTTACTTCCTATAAATGCAAATGCACATTATGGTTATACTTATAACCCTGACACTGCATTGTTTTTACTAAAAGAGGCAGGGTTCGAAAATGGGAGAGGGCTACCGGAAATTACTTTACACACTGTTGAGCAGTATCAAGATATAGCTGTTTATATAAAAGATAAACTAGAAGATATAGGTGTTGCCATCAAAATAGAAACTGTTGATTCCAGATTATTGCGTGAAATGCGTTTGAACAGTTCAACCGTGTTATTTCGTTCCAGTTGGATAGCAGATTATGCCGATGCAGAAAACTACCTGACTGTTTTTTATGGCGAAAGTGATGCGCCACCAAATTATACGCGGTATAACAATCCTGTTTTCGATAGTCTCTATCACATTGCAGTTGCTGAAAGCGATGAAACCATTCGCAAGCAAATGTATTATACTATGGATAGCTTATTGATGCAAGATGCACCGGTTGTGCCATTGTTTTACGACGAAGTATATCGATTCGTGCAAAAAGATATCACCGGATTGGAACCTAACCCACTAAATATGCTTGATTTAAAGCGAGTTAGGAAATAATTACGCAGAGGTAATTTCAAATTTATTTTTTAGCAGCGCGATTACCTTTTTATCTATTGGCAAAGGAAATATATCTTCGGTTAAATCGCTAAGTAAAATCCAATTGAATAACAATCCCTCGTGGTTATCGAAATTTAGATTTTCTTCAATGGCATCTACCAAATAATAAATGCTGATTACTTGATGCTCCGGATTAATAAAACTTTGAACAAAAAAATCAGTAGTATAAAAATGGCGAATATTCGTAATTTCTACTTGTAATTCTTCGCGAAATTCTCGTTGTAAACCAGCTATAGTGCCTTCACCAAATTCTAATCCTCCCCCCGGAAATTTTATTATTTGTTTGTTCTTTACCGGTTCTTCAACAATTAATATTTTATTGTCGATGATTAATAATCCATAAACACGCACATTAAACATACTTTCTAGAATAAAATTTTCAGCATAACATTTGCCATGCTTTACACTCAACATTAAATTAAACCGGCTAAGGTTTGCTTGATAGCATCAAAATTAGGCTGTTCGCCGGCGTTTTCCAAAATTTCTGCGTATTGCACTATACCATTTTTATCGATTACAAATGCACTTCGTTTTGAAACACCTTTTAGCTCCATTCCCCAGCGGTCGTAAATACAACCATAAGTTTCGGAAACTGTTTTGTTGAAGTCGCTCAGTAGCTGGAAATTCAGGTTTTGTTCCTTTTTAAATACCCCTAGAGAGTATGGCGCATCAACGCTAATGCCAAATACTTTCGCATTTGCGCCTTGATAAAACGCAATGTCATCTCTGGTTGCACATAATTCAGCGGTGCAAGTTGAAGTAAATGCGAAAGGGAAAAATAATAGCAATACGTTTTCTCCTTTTAGAGCTGATAAACGAACTGCAGATTTTTCAGTATCAAACATCAAAAAATCAGGTGCTTGTTGTCCAATTTCAATTTTCATTTATTGATTATTAATTTAAAGTAAATTTATTGTTTTGGGTAATTATCCGTATAAACATACAAAATGCAATACCGTTCACAAAAATGTGCTCAGATGAAGTTTTTTTTTCAACTTTGTTGCTAATAATGAAAAAATACATAGTTGAATTTTTAGGAACGTTTTTTCTTGTTTTAACAATTGGCTTGTCAGGTAATCCACTTACTATTTCGGCGGTTTTAGTTGGTTTAATTTATATGGGTGGGCATATCAGTAAGGCGCATTATAATCCAGCTGTTACGATTGCATTTTATTTGAATGCAAAAATCGACAAAAAAGATGTATGGCCATATTGGGTAGCTCAATTTGCCGGAGCCTTATTGGCCGGGGCAATAGCCTATTTAGTTACAGGAAAGGCAACACCTGTAAAAATTGTTGAGCAAAAATTATGGGAAGCAATTTTGCTCGAACTCTTATTCACATTTGCTATGGTTATGGTTATCTTGCACGTAGCAATTTCACCCAAAACGGAAGGTAATCAGTATTATGGATTTGCGATTGGCTGTATTGTTTTCGCGGGCATAAACGCTGCCGGACCCATAAGTGGAGCCGCTTTTAACCCGGCAGTAAGCATTGGGAACAACCTATTTACCAGTGATTTTGGCCTTTTAAGCATTGCTGTGCACACCCTTTGCAGCATTTCGGGCGCTGTTGTGGCTGCTGCCACATTCAAAATGATAAATAATGAATAAAACCTTCACTTTTTTTTGTTTTGCAATTTAAACCTTATATTTATCTTTATCTTTGTAATACATAACTATTAAATAACAAACAACTAAACAAATGAGTATGAAAATTCGTCTACTATTCTCCATTTCATTATTAACGCTTACCACAGCAGTATTTGCTCAGGTTCCGAACGGTAACCTAGAGGGCTGGTCTGTTTATACTTCACTCGCATCAGGTGTTACTTGCGATGTTCCAACTGGTTGGGACGTTCCGGATAAAATTGCTGCCGATTTAGGTATTACTGACAGAAACTGCACAAAAGAAACAGTTAACGTGCATGGCGGTACCGCTGCAGCTCGTCTTGAAACTAAAACTATCAACGTTTTGGGAACTCCATTAGATGTTCCGGGAACTATAACTACCGGTATTATCAGCTTCGACTTTGTAACATTTACACCGGCTGTTGTTGGTGGAGCACCTATTACAGCT
>JANMLV010000283.1:0-14912 GCA_031372705.1 Bacteroidota bacterium
GTAAATACTGTTTGCACTAATGGTGATTCAACACAAATTGTACTTACAGCCCATTCATACATCGTATTTGGTTCTAAATCGGTTAATGTAATAAATGGTGTTGTTGTAGTTTCAATTAACCAAGTTGGTTCAGCTACCTGCTTATACTCTACTTCGTAGCTAATACCACAAACAGAGGCATCCCAAGAAAGTGCTGCAGTTGTTGCAGTTACCAATCCTGTGGTAATTGTTGCCGGTTTGCTGCAAGTAATTGTGATATCTGCACCATTATTAGTACCGGTAAATTCGGATAATGTGCTTACTGCGCGCATTCTATAGCCGGTACCATTTTCGGTTGCGGCAGGAATTGTGCAAGATATTACACCGGTTAAATCCGTAGAAGTTACACTTCCAATTTCGACAGGCGCTGCAAAACTTCCATCAGCGTCGCTTAATTCAATCTTGAATATATTGCCTGCTTCAAAAATACCTGTAGCAGCATATGAAACGTTTAAATCTTCATCAGGGCAATAAGTGGTTTCAATAACATTTATAGTTAACGATGGTGCCACGTAATCGTATAAATCAGATTTCCATACATTTCTACCATAGGTAGCGGCATATAATTTAAACTCGTTATAATTTATTTCAAGTTCGTGCACCATTACATTTGGTAGACCGGTCATGTATGGTTCCCAATCGCCGGAAACATCGTCTTTTGTGAATATGCCTAAGTCGGTTCCGATGTACAAACGATTTGTAGTACTTACATTTTCATATACAATGGTATTAACCGGAACATTGGGAAGTGTGCCTGAAACATTGGTCCACGTTGAGCCTGCGTTGTCAGAAAAATATACCTTATTGCCATCATCATAACCACTTAAAGCAACCCAAACATGTTCAGGATTTTCGTCGCTTACGGCAATATAATTAAATCCGATTCCACCTGTTGGTAAGCCTGTTGTGATGTTTGCCCAAGTTGCACCTCCATCGGTAGAAACTTTAATTTTTTGCAAAGCACAAGCGTAAACATAATTCGTATTTGAGCGTGCAATTGCTATATCGAAAACCTCACCACCTAAATTTGCAGAATAGGTTGTCCATGAAGTTCCTCCGTTAATTGATTTTTGAATATTTCCTGAACCGGCTCCATAATACATGACCAAGTGGTCGATAGGATCCATTACGTATGGCGTTAACCATCCACCACCTGCAACCGGTAAGTCAGTGAATGTAATGCCACCATTAGTCGATCTGGTAACATATCCATACTGATAGCATGCATACATACGATCTTCATTTGAATGGTCGATAATTACTTCCATACCATCACCACCTTGAACGCGGTCCCAATCGGTACCGTTCCATAAGTTACAACCATTATCTTGCCATCCACCTAAAATTAAATTAGGGTCGGTGTAAGAAGAAGAAATTCTATAAACCTGCGCAATGCGGAGTCCGTCGCTAATGTCAGACCATGTTTGTCCTTTGTCGGTTGATTTAAAAACACCACCATCGTTACAAGCATAAACAACATTTGCATCGGTTGGGCTGCAAATAAATCCTTTCATATCGGCATGCACGTAGTCGCTTCCGCCCCAGCCTGCCCAATCAGATTTTTTAGACCAGCTGCTGCTGCCGTTTGTTGAGCGAGCAATATCCAATCCTCCTGTAAACAATAAATCTTGATCTAAAGGAGAAACACCTAAAACGTTATCGTAATAACCGTAATAAGTATTAACTCCGCTTGGAGATGTTGGTGTAGTCCAAGTTGAACCACCATCGATACTTTTTTTCATGACTGCTGATGGTCCGAAAACATAAATTGCCAGCGGATTATCGGCAGTAGTTTCGATTGACATTCTATCGCTTGAGCCGTATAAATCATTTTTGAGGATGCTCCAGTTTTCACCTGCATCGTAGGTGACGAGCACATCTTTTTCGCCTACAGCATAAATGGTATTATTATCTACTGTATTAAAAGCAAAATCGTAGCAGTGAACACCTGAAACGCTAGTCCAGTTATCGCCGCCATCGGTAGTTCTATAAATACCATTTCGAGTAGCCGCTAAAAGGATATTTGTATTTTCAGGATGAATAATTAAACGTTGAATAATGACTAATTCCTCTTGAATGTAGCTTAATCCTGTTGGCAGCCATGTTAATCCGCCATCATTTGATTTTAAGATGCCGGCACTATAAACGCCACCCCAAAAGTCGGCATCTGCTTGCCAAGTAGCTTCATAGCCATAGCCATCGCCGGTTGCTATATATATAATATCATTATTTGAGGGATCTACAGCCACATCGGCAATACTAGTTACGGGAATATTGTCAGTTAAAGGCACCCATGTGCTGCCAAGGTCCGGTGATTTCCATAATCCACCGCCTGCAGCGCCTGCATACATTGTATTTGCATCAACAGGATCGAGCATTATTACGTTAACCCTTCCAGCTCCGCCGGCGCTTCCCGGCACATCGGCAGTGCCAACAGGCTCCCACGATGCCGTTCTATTTCCGGCTGTATAATTGTCCGGATGCGCTTTGAGGTAATTACTTTGTTCTGTAAAAAGCAACCCCGGCTTCGGATAATTGCCATTTTCATCCACTCTGGTTTTCATCAAATAATCCCAACGCATGAATTTTGTGCGCAAATCATCTGAATATACTTCAATTCCGAGCAACTCACTTTCTACATCAAGCGAATTGAGGTAATTCAGGTAATTTTCACGAACTTGATAATAGTTTGGTGAATTAGATAATGCAGGCCAGGCCTTTTTATCGGTAACAGTTACTTGACCAAATAAGATTTGTGCGGAAATCAGGGTGAGGAGAAAAGCGTAAATTTTTTTCATAAATTGAGATATAAAACTTTGAATAAAGTTACCACCGATTTGCGGTTTTAGGAAGAAAAAATAGCGAAAATGACATTTTGGTGAAACAAAACGCTAGCTTAAAACACTTCAAAAGCACGCTGTTATTGCATATTGAACTAATTGACCTAAATATTAGATGTTGAAAATTTAATGCCTTCGGATGCAAAAATTGGGCAATTTACCATCACTTTACTTTTTTAACATAACTATAATACAATTTAAAATTTTGAGGGATAATTTCGCAGTTGAATTCCATTTTATACTTTTAGGCAAATTGATAATTAATTAATAATGAAAAAAATAATTTTTATAGCATTTATATCGCTTGCGGCATTGCAGGTAAAGGCAGATGAAGGGATGTGGTTGCCCATTTTATTAGAGCAACTTAACATTGAAGATATGCAAGCAAGAGGCTTTAAGTTAACTGCTGAGGACATTTATTCGGTAAACAAAAGCAGTATTAAAGATGCGGTAGTTTTGTTTGGCGGTGGTTGCACGGCAGGTGTTATTTCGAATGAAGGCTTAGTAATTACTAATCACCATTGCGGGTTTTCCAAAATAAATGAACTCAGCACACTCGAAAATAATTATTTACGTGATGGATTTTGGGCTACAAGCAAGGATATGGAAATACCTGCTCCCGGTTTAACCATAACATTTATTATAAGCATGCATAATGTTACCGATAGTATTGTTCCATATTTAAATAACAATATGGATGAGGCAACGCGCGCCGGAGTTATAAAGCAACTCAGTGCTAAGTTGGAAGCACAATTTAAAAAAGGCACCCATTACGATGCAAGTGTTAAGGCATTTTATTACGGCAACGAGTTTTATTTATTTGTAACAGAAACATTTAAAGATATACGATTAGTTGGCACACCTGAATCAAGCGTCGGAAATTTTGGAGGTGAAACCGATAACTGGGCTTGGCCCCGACATACGGGAGATTTTAGCATGTTTAGAATATATGCTAACAGTGAAAATAAACCTGCTGCTTACGACCCAAGTAATGTGCCATTTAAACCCAGATATTCATTTCCAATTTCATTAAAAGGTGTAGCTGAAGGAGATTTTACGATGGCAATGGGATTTCCGGGAAGAACGCAAGAATATTTACCATCTTATGCGGTGGATTTAACCATAAACAGCACGAATCCAAACCGCATTGCCGTGCGCGATGAAAGATTAGCAATAATGAATAAATACATGTTGGGAAACGATACCGTTACCTTGATGTACGCATCCAAAGTAAAAACCCTTGCCAATGCATATAAAAAATGGAGTGGCGAAAGTAAAGGCTTAATATTGAACGATGCAATTGCTAAAAAAGAAGCATTTGAAATTAAATTTCAACAATGGGCCAATACGCATGAGGGAAAAGATTACCGTTATTTATTGCAGGAAATGGATACGGTTTATGCGCAATTAAAACCCTATTCGGAATTAACTGATTATACAACAGAAGCGTTTTATGCCATAGAGCTGCTCAATTTTGCCGGAAGCTATAAAACAATTGCTGCACTAGCTATTTCGGACACCGGAACTACTGAAGATTATGAAAAAGAAGCTACTAATTTCTTAACTAAATCTGCCGGATTTTATAAAAAATATTATGTGAAACTTGATAAGGAGTTATTTGCGCCCATGATTAAACTGTATGCCGAAAATGTAGACAAAAAATTGCAGTCGGCATATTTCAAATCGCAGGCTGAAAAATATGCTTACAATTATGAAAATTGGGCAAACGAATTATTTGAACAGTCAGTTTTTGCAGATGAAGCAAAATTAAAAAAGGCCATGACCAATTTTAATGCGAAGAAAGCAAATAAATTAATGAACGACCCTGCATATTTACTTTATGCAGAAGTTACAAATGCGTACACCAACCAAATTAAAACAAGCGGCAACCCATTAAATGAGCGCGCAAGTGTATTAATGCGAAAATACATGCAAGCGCAACTTTTAATGCAACCTGATAAAGATTTTTATCCTGATGCCAACTCAACTTTGCGTGTAACTTATGGCAATGTAAAAGGATATACACCGAGAGATGGCGTTTATTACACTTATCAAACCACCGACAAAGGCATTGAAGAAAAATATATTGCAGGTGATGAAGATTTTGATATGCCGACCAATTTATTTGGCTTAATGGAAAAAAATGATTTTGGCAGATATGCGAACAGTGCCGGTGAATTACCAATTGCATTTATAGCAACTAATCACACTACAGGTGGCAACAGTGGCAGCCCAATAATTAATGGCAATGGCGAGTATGTTGGCATTAATTATGATCGTGTTTGGGAAGGCACCATGAGTGATATTATGTATGATGTTAACCGATGCAGAAACATCACTTTAGATGTTCGTTATATTTTATTTATTGTAGATAAATACGCAGGTGCGAGCAATATTATTGAGGAGTTGGATATTGTGGAATGAGTGATATTTTAAAAATTAAAAAAGGGAATTGATGTTGATTTCAATTCCCTTTTTTAATTAATGGTGAAAAAACTATTTCTCTACCTCTATCACCATTAATACCGCTTCGCTTCCATTTAATGTGGTGTTAAATCCGATATTTTCGCCTTGATTAAATTGAATATTATTTTTTAGATTGTTGCCTAATGCTTTTCGCAATTTTTCTTCATAACTACCGTTTTGTTTATTGGCAAGTATATTTATTGCATTATAATCAACAGGTTCTTTTGTAACGAGAATTGCCATGTAATCTTTATTTCCCAGGTTATCGACCTCCATGCTGTAATCTTTTGGAAATAAACGCGTTCCGGTTATCCCGCAATAAGGAGAGTGTTTTTCGGTATAGGGAAATAATATGGCTGAAGCATTATTTTCATCTGTTGCAAAAACGTAGGTATAACATTCGTTAGTATTAGTTACTTCAACCTTGAATTTTGTTCCCTTTTTTACAAGCGATTTAGTTGCAAAAACACCGGGAGATTTTTGTGTTAATTGGATTTTCTTTTTAGTGCTATTGTCAACTAAACCGAAAGCAATGTTCAAATTATTACCGGTTAGTTTATCTACACTACCCATTGGAAATACGCCGTAAGCCTCAACTACAAAAGCTTCAAAAACATTATAAGGAACCCATGCAACGCCATCTTTGCCCCAATCGGGCCCCCAGCTATTCATAATTTGGAATGCGCCGCCTTCTTTATAATCATCGTATCCGATTACGCACATGCAATGGCCACCGAAACCGTATTTATCTAAATCACTTTGACTCGGGTTCCAAACATCTTTGCCCATCATTGGTTGCATAAATGTGCCGCCAACCATCATACCAATAACTACCGGTGCACCTTGTGCAATATTTTGTTTGATGGCAACTAAGTCAATTTTTTCGTTACCAACACCTTGGGCATCACCAACGGTAAGGCGATTAAAGCCCTTCATTTTATATTGGCTTGCCTGTTGTTTTAGTGTTGAATTTGGTTGTTTACTGCAATCTTGGTCGTTATATGGGAATTCGCGCAGGGTAACCAATCCTTGGTCTTTCATTACATCCATTGCATTATTGATGTATGCACCTTGACAATTTTCCAATCCAATTTGATTGTATAAATAAGCCGGGCTGAAGGCAATTTGGTCAGGATCTTTACCGGTTCGTTGGGCTTCCAAAATGGTGCGCGCGGCATAGGCACTTCCCCATCCTACACAACTGCCTTGTGAGCCTTGGTTTTTGCGGTCAGGTGCATATTTCAGCAATGAAACGGCTTCAGGCAAAGGATTTTTTGCATTATCGGTAATTGGAGGCTCAAAAATTGCTGTTTCATCAAATTTTTGGGCATCGAAACTGGCGCCGGTATTAAAAATATCGGTGATATTTAATCCACCTTCGCCTCCATCAGTTTTAAATAAATTGCCACCACCAAAGTATAAAACGGCAGCACCTATAAGCACAATTATTATTCCTGTTTTCGGGTTTTTACGAAAAAGTCCTAACAACAAGGGTAATAACATCGTGATAAGATTTCCACCGCCACCACCTTTGTTACCACCACCGCCACCTGGAATTTTCCGTTGCTGTTGCGGTTGATTTTCGTCTTTTACCATTCTAATAGCCATAATCCGATTTTTGAGGGAAAGTTATACATTTTTAACTAGCCGACAGATAAAAATAATTTCGGTGCTAACATCGTTAATTTGTAAATCAGACTGAAAAACCTTAAAATTGTTGTGTGGACCATATATTGAAACATTTCCCAAATCTGGATAATAAACAAATCAGTCAATTTAGGATGATTGGTTCTCAATACAAATATTGGAATGAGAAGGTAAATGTCATCTCCAGACAAGACATTGATAACCTTTATGAACACCATGTTTTGCATTCGATGGCTATTAGTAAATTTATTGATTTTCAGCCAGGCACTAAAGTATTAGACCTAGGAACAGGTGGAGGTTTCCCTGGAATTCCGTTGGCGATTTTATACCCGGAAGTTGAATTTCATTTGGTGGATTCAATTGAAAAAAAGGTAAAAGTTACAGAATCTATTTACAAGGCTTTAGGCTTGCGCAATGTTACCGTTGAGCATACCAGAGCGGAGGATATAAAAGAAAAATACGACTTTGTGGTTACCAGAGCCGTAGCTGATATGATGATTTTATACGATTGGACAATAAACCTCATTAAACGAGGCGGTTCGTTCAACGATTTTCCAAATGGATTAATCATGTTAAAAGGCGGGTTTCTTGACTTAGAAATTGCCCCATTTAAAGAAATATTGTACAAATTTCCAATTACGGAATGGCTACCGGAACAATGGTTTATCGACAAATACATTTTGTATTTGCCGATGGACTGATATCTGCAAATTAAAACGCTCGATTAATTCCAATTACATATCTAAATTGCAAATACTCATCGCCAAAAGGCGGGCGATTTAAAAATAGCGGTAAATCAACGCGCACTGTTATTGGCTTAACCGTTTCGAGCGGACCGAACCAATTCCATGTAAACGCTGCACCTAATCCTGCATCCATCCGCAGTGAAGAAATATTTTCAAAATCTTCATCGGCAACAATAATACCTGCGTCGGCAAATAAATAAGGTTCCATTTTGATGAATTTTAAGAATTTAATTTTATATAACCTATTAAATTGCAATTCAGCATTTATCGAAGTTCCACTCACGCCTGTATAGGCTAAATATTGATTACCATTTTCATCTTCCTCCGCAACTAAATATCCGGCATAGCCGCGCAAATTTAAACCGCCACCTGCGTGAAAATGTCCTGTGTTTTCAGAAAAATCAACCCATTCATCAGGGAAAAATCCTCGTGAGCGTGTGTATTTATTATCTAACATTTCCTCGGTGTTTGCACCCGCAAGCATAAGCGATGATTCAAATGGAATATTGGAACCACTACCCCACTGTGCAAAATAACGTGTGCGCAAATCTAATTTACCTAAACGGGTGTTATTTATTGCTTCAAAGTTTATTCGAGAGAAATCATAGTCGCTAAGCAAATCGTTACTTCTGAAATTAAAAGCGATTTTTCCATTTCCTTTGAAATAATTGTAATTATGCTCATAATCGATGTTCACCGAATTATTTTTATTTGGTAATACCAATTCATTATTATACAAATACATGGTATTATTAAAAAATAAATCTTTTACATAAACCGATAATTTATCACGCAAACCATCACCTAATCGTTTTTCAAAACCTGTTTCCAATGAAAAAACGCCATCGAGATAACCGGTATTTAAAAAATAATCGCTGTTGGGTAAAAATCCATCGGTTGACGTTTTGTAATTCAAATCGAAATTAATTAAGTCGAAGCTGTTGATTTCATCAGATAATACATCATCAGTTGATGCAATAAATGAAGGGTCAAATAATAAACCTTGTGCTAAACCGGTATTATACCAAGCAGTAAATTCTAGTTTGTGTTTATATCCAAAATAATCGCCATTAAAATGCACGCCGGCTTTAATGCCATCGTAGGCATTTCCCCAAATTTCGGGACGCCAGTGCATATCGTATGCTTTCCAATCATTATAGTTGCTTATTTTAGAATCGAAACTCCATTCTATAGGGCATTTCCAACTGTTATCCAACAAATTAATATCAGCAAGGCGATGCGTTGGGTCGATGATAATGTCTTTAATTTTTTGGGTGGTTGTGATAGATGCAACATATGTTTCATTCATTTTATCCCAACCGTACCATTTATCTAATGTGATAACATTTTCAAAATAAGTTCTGTCTAATCTTCCTTTTGGTTGCGCATCAGTAGCATGTTTATTGAACCAAGTATTCGGGATATAATAATTTAAAGTATCACCTGATTCCAAAATAACCGCAAAGTCGATAGGCATTTGCATTTGTCCTTTGCGATTGAATGTAATATCATAATTCATTAATGTTTGCCCGTCGACATTAGTTGGTGATTTCTTTTTTACACATTTAATTCCGTAATCAATATTCTTTGTTGTTTCTAACCATTGGTCGAAAAACCAATTTAAATCTACGTTTGTATAATTAATAATTGAATTTCTAAAATCCTCAAAATAGGGGTGACATAACTTCCATTCGTCGGTATAATTGCGCATAGCAGCCAAGAACAAATCATCGCCTAAAACATACTGCAAATTATACAGCATCACTGCAGTTTTATAATAAACGTGTCGGTAACCGCCACCATGTCCTAAAGCGGAATTAAACATATCGGAATGTGTGTTTAAATTCATATCTTTTTGACGGGAGGCATCTTGCAGATAAGCAAAATAAACTTCACTCATTATAATTTCATCAGGCTTGCGATATTTCGCAACATATTTATTTGTTTCCGGAAAATTAACTCTGTAATCACCATCAATTTTACGATAACCCCAAGCGGTTAAAAATTGTGTAAATCCTTCATCTAAAGATGCTCTATACGTTTCATTATTTCCCACCATTCCAAAATACCACATATGGCCAACCTCATGAATAAATAAATCTCGATAAGCAGGGTCGTAGCCACCATCTAATGTTAACATTGGATATTCCATACCGTCGCGGGCATCGGCCACTATAATTTTTGGCCAAATGTATGGACCAAAATCATTGCTGAAAGTTTCGATAATACTTTTGGTATAATTAGCCGCATTTTGCCAAAATCCGGCATGACCTTCCTGCACAAGCGCAACACAACGCACACCTTGTCCGTTCACAATAGCCATTGCCTCACCAATTCTATAATTGGGGTCGGCAGTAAAAGCAAAATCGTGCACATTAATTGCATAATACTTCCAAGTTTTTTTATCTCCCTCGTTGTAGGGAATTATCACAGATGCTTTTTCTTCCCATGGTTTGCCGGCAAAATTTTTAATATCCAATTTTTCACGCAACGAACGCGGCATGGCTTCTGATTCATTCTCCAAATAACCTGTTGCATCAACAATATAATTACTTGCAAATGTTAGTTCCACTTCAAATGTTCCGAAATCGCCATAAAACTCTTTTCCTAAATGTTGATCTGTATCCCAACCAAATTTTCTATCATACACACAAATGCGGGGATACCAATGCACACCATCGTAATGTGTAAACTCGCCTGAATCAAAAACCTTCATTCTCCTGCGCAAAGAACCGGAATCAAAATACGTTTTAAAAGGTATTTCAAATGTTATATTTTCTCCCGGTTTAATCGATTGATTTAACATTACTTTCAATACTGAAATATCTTGCAGCAAAGTGGTAGTTTCATTAACCGGCTTTCCGTTGCGCATAATAACTGTAATCGTTGTTACTTCTGTTCCCAATCCTGCGGCTTCATAATTACCATAAGTTGGTTTTACATCATTCGACAAGTTAAGTTCTTCAACATATGAGTTTGGTTGAAATGCTTCCTGATATAAATGAAAATACACAAACGGCAACTCATCAGCCGAATTGTTATAATACGTTAATTGCAATTTGCCGTCAACAATATCCGTTTTTTCATCGATAGCTGCTTTTATTTGATAATGCACATCTTGCTGCCAATAGCCATCATAAGGTTTTTTGTTTTTCCAATAGTAGGGATTCTGCTCACTGCGGTAACTATATGACGGTCGAGAAAATTGATCAGGAAGAATCTGAGCATCAACGGATAGGTAAGCGCTTAGGCATAAAATTGTCAGAAAAATGATTTGCAGATTCCGCATGTTATGATTTGATTTGTGAAAAATTGATTACGCAAATATATAACCCTGTCCCTTAAATTTCATGTATTACTTCATCGCGCTATCCCTTATTCCGGGCATTGGCCCCATACTCGCCAAATCATTGTTAAGCTACTGCGGCAGTGCAGAAGCTATTTTCAAAGCGAAAAAGCACCATTTGTTAAAAATTCCGGGAATTGGTGAATCTGCTGCTGATGCTATAATTAGTCATGACGTTTTTGCCAGAGTTGATGAAGAGATGGCATTTATCGATAAATACGATATACGTGGAATCACCTATTTAGATGCAGCATATCCCAAGCGGTTAAAAAATTGCATTGATGCCCCAATTATGATTTATGTTAACGGCAATGCCGATTTGAATGCAGAACGCACTTTGGGCATAGTTGGCACCCGAAATGCAAGTGAGTACGGAAGGCATATTTGCGAACAAATAATTGAAGAACTAAAGGGTGAAAATATTTTGTTCATAAGTGGATTAGCATATGGCATCGACATTGCAGCGCATAAGGCTTGTGTTAAACGCAATTTACCCAATATTGGCGTGCTAGCACATGGGTTAGATAGGATTTACCCTTATGCCCACAAGGAAATTGCTAAAAAAATGGTTGAAAATGGCGCATTGCTCACTGAGTTTTTGTCGCAAACGAATCCCGACCGTCAAAATTTCCCAAAAAGAAATCGCATAGTAGCAGGAATGGTTGATGGGCTTGTTGTTGCTGAAACGGCACAAAATGGTGGTGCAATTATTACAGCATTGCTTGCAAATTCGTACAACAAAGATGTGATGGCAATTCCAGGAAACACAACCAATCCATTATCAAAAGGATGCAATGCACTAATTAAAACAAACCGCGCAGCACTAGTTGAAAATGGAACCGACATTTTGGAGTTAATGGGCTGGACAAAAATGAATATCAATAAGCAGTCGATTCAAACATCGTTATTCAACGACTTAAGTGATGATGAACGCATTATTTACGATATTATTAAAGAAACCAAAGAAATTGGTATTGATGATATTACTATTTTATCGGGTAAGTCGCCTGGCACTATTGCCGGAGTGCTACTTAATCTTGAGTTCTACGGATTAATAAGCAACATGCCCGGTAAGCGTTTTAAGCAAATTTGACCCTAAGGCAACTGCAAAATCACATTGAGGAAATTTACTGTTTATCAATAGCTTTTTGGATAAACCATAATTTTAATTTACTTCTTAACTAACTAGTTCTGTCATTTCGCAACCTAATTGAGGTGTTTCACGCGAAGTGGGTTGTGCAATATAATAGCTGTGTTCAAATTTGCAACAGATAATAAACAAACCAAATATTATGAAAGCACTTATTACTTCATTTATTACGCTGCTGACTTTTTCGAATGCAATTGCACAAACCCCCGAAAAGGTAACCATTCTAGAAACACATGGTGTAGCAAGTAACAATTTACAACATGCCGATTTTAATAATGATGGCGTTAAAGATTTCATCACACATTATGGTTCCATGTTTCGAATTCATTTTTCAGACGGTGGTGAAGAATGGACAAATACAATTGAAATAAATCCGGGTGTTGTAAATGCATTTGAAACCTATATCGTTAAAGATGTGAACGGCGATAATTACAACGACATTGTTTTTTCCACTGCGGGTTATAGTTCTACTATAAAATGGCTGCAAAACCCAACCGACGGAAGCGAAAATTGGACAACACATGTGGTAACAGGAACTTACAAATCATTAATAGGTGTTTTTGATGTTGACGGCGATTCACAAACAGATATTATTTATGAAAATTCGCTTGGCTACTTGGGATGGGTTAAAAACGAAGCCGGCAATTTTACCCTTTTTAATTCCATACCTGACTTTTACTCAGAAACAATGTTATGGAAAGTTGAAGATTTTGACCAAGATGGTGACGACGACATGATATTATTTTTCAGCTACTGTTGTCTCGATTATTTTGAAAACAACAATGATGGAACGTTCTCCGTTTCAGTAGTAAGCACTGATGTATATCAATCCGTATTATACATTATAGATGCCAATGGCGATGGTTATAAAGATATTGTATCACAATACGGATTAGACTTCGAAGTGGCAACATTTAATGCCATTTCCGGCTATTTTATGCCTGAAACATTATTTGGAACTATTGATGCACAAAGCATTTCTGTTGCAGATATTGATGGCGACAGCGACGAGGATTTTGTTTGTATGAGTTCCAATCCGGTTTCCGGATTTGTCGATTTATATTGGCGCGAAAATACAGGCGATATAACATTGGCACCAATGAGTTTAGTAATGGACTCCGTTACCGATTTTGAATGCGCATTTAATTTCTATGATTATGATGGCGATTCAAAAGCAGATTTATTTGGCTCAAATAACGGTCGCTTGTATGTGCAATTAAGTGATATGCCGGCGAATACATTTTTGCCATCATTTAATCCCGATTACATTTATTTGCGCATGGATTTAATTCGCTATTTTGATGTAAATAATGATGGACAAACAGATATCATGCTTGCCAACCGAGAAGGCGTAATTGGTTGGATTGAATACGACCAAATAAATGATACTATATCGAGTGTGCATCATTTGCCAAAAATTGAAGCCAGCCCCTACCCTGTTGATATGATTGAAGCAGACCTTGATAATGATGCTGATTTAGATTTAATAATCAGTTGTAAAAGTTATTACGGCGGGGTGCAAACTTCTTATTATTATTTAAATGATGGTGAAGGCAATTTTACAATGCATGAATTCAGCACTGATGGATTTGGTCAAATGCATGTTTTAGATAGTGACGAAGATGGTGATATGGATTTAATTGGTTACGATATTGCCGCAAAAAGTATTAAAGTATATATTAACTCAGGCGACACAACAAATATTTTTTCTACTTATTCAACTATTGCAACAAGTACTGTTAACGGTTTCGATTTAGTGGACATCGACAATGATGGTGATATGGATATTATTTATTCCAGAACATTTGAATCACAATTACAAATTGCCTACAACGAACCTGCTATTCATTTTTCAGCTGCAGTAGATGGAATTACACATGGCTGTGCCACAGCCGCTTTGGTTTACACCGATGATTTTGATAATAATGGATTTGAAGATATTGGATATTCTTGCAGCACCGGCGCTTTAAAAATCAGCTCAAATACTGATGGTGTATTTACTACAGTCGACTTTGGAACAGGAAAAGGAACAATGCCATTTGGCCCTTCCTACACAGATGATTTTGACCTTAACAATGATGGTATTAACGATTTAATTGCGTCCGATTGCATCAATGGCACGTATATTAAATTATCAACCGGACCCGGAACATTTATGTTATCAAATAGTTTGTATACGAAAGATTTTGGGCATTTTTTATATGTAGATACCAATGATCTTGCTGACTTTATAGGCACAAACGATAACGAACTATATATTATTTATGATGTAAATTTTATAGCTCCTGATGTTACAATTACAGACCCAACTTTTTCATGGATTGAAGAAGGGAGTGCCGGCAGCAGTGTAAGTGTATTTGCCAATGTGATTCCAAATAATGAATTACAAATTGTATTTACTCCCGATGTATTAATTAATGCAGGAGCCGGAGTTGGAGCGCCTGTTGTAATTACATTATTACCTGATTCAAGCTCATTAATTCCTCAAACAATCAATTTCACCGTTCCTGATGATGCTATTGTTGAAAATATTGTTTACAAAAATTGCATCATAACTACACCTTACGAAACTTGGGGAATGTATGCAGGAATGCTCGACCAAGTGGATACATTTTTAATAAGCGACAACGATTTAGGCCTTTTTGTTTCACACACTTCTGTGAACTTAATGGAAGGAG
>JANMLV010000303.1:0-5291 GCA_031372705.1 Bacteroidota bacterium
AATGAATAAACCGAACAAAAAAGTGTCTGCCGATAAATTTTCGACGAGCATTAATAATGATGATAAAACGGAACCACCGATTACGCCGGTTGCCCACACTTTTAATGCGAATTTAATTTCATTATCCATACATCAAGATAAAATTGCGGAATAAAAATTAAAGTTTTCGAAGAAGCCGTAAGTGAGTGTTACAATAATGCTTACCGCAGCATAAATCATGAGCAACCACGATGATTTATTATTGCGATAACTAATATCTATAAACAGATTTTCGCTGTTGGCATTAAACTCAACCATCATCATAGCCTTTAAATTGATAAGAAAGGTAATGAGTGGCAAGCCTATCATAATTAGCAAAGTAATTGCGCCCGACATTTTATCGATTGGCAACATTACTTCATGCACAATTACCGGTTTTTCAAAACCAACTGCTAAAATAATACCCAACCAAAAAATAGAGGGTACCGCCATAAGAATTAATCCCGCCCTTGTTGCGAAGGTGCTTGGTGTTATTGTTGATTCGTTCATTTTGAATTATTTTTTTGTTGTTAGATGTATTTATAGCTATAAAGAAATAAAAAACGCAGAGGCTGGTGAAGTAGGGGAGGAATGCAATTAGCGTGTCGCTCGCCGAATGTGACTGATTGTCGATAGCAATGAAAAACCACACCGCTACAGTTGTAAACACCAATAAAATGCACCAACCTATAATATGCCTCGGAACGTAAACCCAGCCCCATTTTTTGAATAATTGCATCTTGTGAATTTTATTTTCAAATTACTTTGAATTGCAAAGTTACTTTGTTTTACGGATTCTGCAAAATTTTAACATAATTTAATTGCACGCTTTTCGGTGCTGTGGCTCTTGCTCTTCAAGTCAAGGGGAGGTTTTGGGCATTGGATTTGTAGATGCTTCGCCGCAAAAGGCTTGCCAACATTGCGTTTATAGTGCCTTAGTGTAGTTTTAGTAATTTCGCGGCATGCGTTTGCTATTGTTGCCGTTTGGCCTTATTTACGGATTGATTACGAGCATTAGAAATTTCTTTTACAACAAAGGTTGGTTAAGGAGCTTCGAATTTGACTTTCCAATAATTTTAGTCGGCAACCTTTCTGCCGGCGGAACCGGAAAAACACCTCATGTAGAATACCTGATTAAAGCACTGCAAGACCATTACAAGGTTGCAACGTTGAGTCGCGGTTATAAACGCACCATGAAAGGTTACGGATTAGCAACTGACCTGAGTTTAGTAGAAGATATTGGTGATGAGCCCAAATTATACAAGCACAAATACCCGAAAACGGAAGTAGCAGTAAGCGAAAATCGCGTAACCGGTGTGTATTATCTATTAAATGACGAACCGGAAACCCGTGTAATTTTAATGGATGATGGTTTTCAGCATCGCAGGATAAAGGCAGGATTTAATATTATTTTGACTACCTGGCAACAACCCTATTTTAGCGATTATATGCTGCCTGCAGGAAATTTGCGTGAATCGGCAAGCGGGAAAAAACGCGGACAAGTTGTTATTGTTACAAAATGCCCCGCAGATTTAACTAACGACCAACGTTTGCGTTTTAAATCACAGTTAAATTTGGAAAACAATCAGCCTGTGTTTTTCACTCAATTGGCATACGGAATTTTATACCCTTTATTTATTGATCAGCCTGTTATTCAGGTGCAGCCTGCCGATGAAGTAATTTTGCTGACAGGTATTGCCGCAAATAAACAGCTTAAGCAGTGGGTTGGTGAGCGATATAAAAAGGTTCACGTAGCCTCGTTTGCCGACCATCACTATTATACCCAAAACGATTTAGCGCGATTGTTGACCAGCTTTCCAACAGCAAAAAGCATTATCACAACCGAAAAAGATGCCATGCGCTTAATGGAGCAAAAAGATGCCATTATTAAAGCCGGATTCTCCATTTTTGTATTACCTGTTGATGTCCGGTTTTTGGGAGATGAAGAGGCATTCTTAAATTTAATTCACGACTATATTGAAAAATATCCGCCAAATGCAGCTAAAGCTGCAGTAGAATAATTCGATAGTAACAAACCTTATCTTTGCAATAATAAATAGAACAATATGGAACCATTGATGGAAAGATTAAATGATGCAATTCATTTTATGAAACAACGCACTAAATTTCAACCTGATTACGGAATTATTTTAGGAACAGGATTAGGTAACCTGGTTTCACATATTAAAATTGAACATGAAATTAATTATTCATTAATTCCGCATTTTCAAGTTTCAACTGTTGAAAGCCATAGCGGAAAATTAATTTTTGGAACCATTGGCGATAAAAAAGTGGTTGCCATGCAAGGTCGTTTTCACTATTATGAAGGCTATACCATGGAAGAAGTAGTTTTCCCGGTTCGCGCAATGAAAATGTTGGGCATTCAAAAATTATTTATTTCAAATGCTGCAGGCAGTTTAAATGCAGATATCAATAAAGGCGATTTAATGATAATTCGCGATCATATAAACTTACAACCTTCTAATCCGTTAATCGGCCCTAATGAGTATGAATTAGGTCCGCGCTTCCCCGATTTATTTAAATGCTACGACGAAAACCTGATTAATGCAGGTATGGAAATTGCGAAAGCAAATAATATTAATTGCCATAAGGGAGTGTATATTTCAGTTCCGGGTCCTAATTTAGAAACACCGGCTGAATATAATTACTTGCACATTATTGGTGGTGATGCTGTTGGGATGAGTACGGTTCCTGAAGTATTGGCAGCAGTGCATATGGGTTTACCGGTATTTGCCATTTCGGTTATTACCGATAAGGGTTATCCGGTTGAAGAAATTGAAGCTGTTACTGTAGAAGATGTTATTGCAGTGGCAAAAACAGCAGAACCTAATATGACTTTAATACTTCAAAATTTAATTGCATCGTTATAAGGTGCAATGCGCAAAAATTTGATTCAAATAAATTGTTACGTGCCTGAACGCCATTTAAATTACTTGCTTAAATATAAATTATCCTATTTAATTGTGGGGATGATGTTATTGTGTTCAGGGTATGGTTACAGCCAAGCAGTTGACACTACCAATATTGATTCGCTACTTACCGGTAATTTATTTAATTATCACGCTGCCAAAGTAGAATTTTTTACGGGTTCCAATTGGGAGGAATACAGTGCTATTGATACTTCATTAAATTATATTCAACGTTACAATCCGGCACGCAAACTGAATTTTGAAAATGCCTATTTGGGTAACTTAGGCGCACCATATTATTCCAAGTATTTTACGTTTGAACGCACATTGGGTTTCGATTATGGCAGACATGAGCGCGATGCTTATTTAATGGATATAAATGAAGTTAAATATTATAGGTGCAACGTTCCCTTTACCGATTTATATTACATGGCGGGCGGTCAAGGCGAACAACTATTTCATGTTACCCATACACGCAATTTCGGTAAAGATTTTAATATTGCCATCGATTTTAATAAAATTGTTTCTGAAGGATATTTTCAATACATGAAAACCGATTATTCTGATGTTACATTGTCGGGATGGTATAAATCGAAAAACGCACGTCATAGTTTATTCTTTGCCGGAATCCGCAGCAACATGAAACAGCAGGAGAATGGTGGCATTGCCAATGATACTGTTTTCGAAATTGAAGATCCTGCAAGTGCATTGCCATTGCGCGACCAGGCATTAACAAACTGGGATAATTGGCAGGGGCAAATTCAGCAGCAGTTGTTATTTGGAAAGCAAGTAAGTTATCAAATTGATGATACTACTGCCGCAACTTATTTTGCGCCTCGATTTGCATTGAAACATACAATAGGTTATCATAAATATTATTTTCAGTTTGAAGACCCTTCGTTCGACAGAACCTATTACAATGAAATAGAAATAGATACCGATACGCTGCGCGATAGGACTGAAGTGGCAGGATTTTATAATAGATTATCATTTGGCAACAGCACTTTTAGAAATGTAAGTAAAGATAGTATCATAAAAAATCCTGTGTTATGGGAAATTTATGGTTTACAGCAATATCATGAATTATCTGACCAAAGTGGGAAAATCCAATTCAACAATTTAATTGCGGGATTTAATTTTAATGCGCGATATTTATTGGATTCAGCCCTCACGTTTCGTTTGAATGGTGCTTATGATTTGGAAGAAGGCACTTATGAAGCAAAAGCATCGTTGCGTTTTATTCGTTTATCACTATCTCCCGAAATATTTGCATCGTATTGCAGCTATAACCAAACGGTCATACAAGAACATTACAGTGGCTTTGATTACACATGGGACAACGATTTTGACATGATGCAATATTTGAAGTTGGGTGCAAAAATCAGTGCATTTCAATCTAAATTTGATTTAGTATTTACGTATGAAACCATTACCAATTTTGTGCAGTTTGAGCCTAGTTCCTTCGATGGAGAAATATTCCCATCTGCAACAGATGAATCTATTTTCAAAGTATATTTAGCAAAAGATTTTACACTTGGTAATTTCCATTTTAATAATCGTGCCGGTATTCAATTAAATGACGGAGCATTAGAAGTGCCGATGTTAATTGCCAGTGGTTCATGGTATTACGAAAATCATTTATTTAAAAGTGCATTATTTTTCCAAACCGGTTTAGATATATGGTATAATTCGCAATATAACAATTACGGTTACGATATTATTACCGGGCAATTTATTCGCCAGGGGTTTTTCGGCTCCGGCATTTCATCCGAGCCATATCCAACCTTCGATTTCTTCGCCAATTTCGATGTAGAAACCCTTCGCTTTTTCGTTAAAGTAGATAATGTTGCACAAGGCCTTTTTGGCAAAGGCACCTACATTGCTCCCAATTATCCCATTCAACCGCGGGCATTTAGGTTGGGGTTAAATTGGTTTCTTTTTTATTAATATTTGCCTCCAAACTTCAGCCTTGTTAGACAGCCCAAATGATAACAACATCTTATAAGATGCACAATCTTGAGCCCTGTAGGGGCGGCAGTATGGTAGGAAAATCAAATGATTAGCGCAAGCTCAGCCCTGTAGGGGCGACAGAATGGTAACACCGCATGCTAATCACAGCACCGGTTCCAGCCCTGTAGGGGCGACAGAATGGTAATACTACATACCAATCACAGCAACGGTTCCAGCCCTGTAGGGGAGACAGAATGGTAACACCACATGCCAATCACAGCGACGGTTCCAGCCCTGTAGGGGCGGCAGAATGGTAACACCACATGCCAATCACAGCACCGGTTCCAGCCCTGTAGGGGCGGCAGAATGGTAACACTACATGCCAATCACAGC
>JANMLV010000069.1:0-13904 GCA_031372705.1 Bacteroidota bacterium
GGAGTGGAAGGGTTAGTAAAAATGGAACCTGTGGTGCGAGTTATGGAACGCTTAAGCCCAGATGAGAATAAAACGAAGATAGTTTTCCATAACGATGCTATCAACGTTCGTTCATTCCTCGAAACAGAATCAGGATATCTGGTAGGTGCGCTTAATGGTTTTTATAGTTATGATGCAACAAAAAAAGAATTCAGTGAAGTTACAAGACCGCTCAGGCAAGAACCAACAAATGTCTCAGCTTTGGCACGGGATGAATCCGGAAATACCTGGTCCGGAACCTGGAGTGGATGGATAAGTATAGAGCATCCAAAAAACAATAAGCGTATAACTTTCGATAAACAAGCCGGAGAGAAAGAGGTTCGTGATATGTTTTGCGATAGTAAAAACACCATGTGGATTGCCACCGGGGTAGGAAAAATATTTACTGTTAATGTAAAAGAAATTGATTTTGACAATCCGGCTTTACTGAAATTCAACCCTGTTGAATATAATTCGAATAAGGATTCCGGCATTTCAGATATTGTTTTTACTATCACTGAAGATGCCGAAGGCAATATGTGGGCAGGAGGTAATAAAGGATTGTATTGTTTGAAATCCGGTGAAGAAAAATGGATTCACTATTTCAATATTCCCGGTGATGAGCACAGTATTCATGGAAATGATGTGCGCGCTTTGGAGTTCGACAAAAATGGTAACTTATGGATTGGCACCAATGGTGGTGGCTTGAACCGTTACAATAAAGCCACCAATAATTTTACACATTTCACAACGGAGAATGGATTACCCAACGATGCAATTTACACCGTACTTTGCGACAACAATGGGATGTTGTGGCTAGGGACCAATTTCGGTTTGTGCCGCTTTAATCCGGACGATTATTCATGCAAAAATTTTACTTTAAAAGATGGCTTGCAGAATTATGAGTTTAATACCAATGCTGCGTTAAAGCTGAAGGATGGAAGGTTGCTTTTTGGAGGAGTGGACGGCTTCAATGTTATTGATCCTTCGAAGATTGATAATGCAGCATCACCACCTCCAACTGTTGTCATATCATTTATCAAAATTTTTGATCGCGAAGTCCCACCGGGCGATGGTCATTTGAAATTAACATACAACGAGAATACGCTAACCTTTGAATTTGCAGCGCTGAGCTTTTACCTCAATCAGGATAACCGATATGCTTACAAAATGGAAGGCATTGATCCCGACTGGATATTTAGCAACGACAGGCGGTTTGTTACCTATTCTAACCTCGAACCCGGAACATATGTTTTCAAAGTAAAAGCGTGTAACAGCAATGGTGTATGGAATGAAGAAGGAACCCAAATTACTATTAATATTACACCGCCTTGGTGGAAAACATGGTGGTTCAATGCGGGTGTTGTCCTCTTTGTTATTGGAATGATAATATTACTTTTTAGGCGGAATACTGCAGCACTCCGAAAAAATAAATTAATTCTTGAAAAAACTGTAAACCAACGAACCGCAGATTTGCGTGAACAGAAAGAAATTGCAGAACAACAAAAAACGCGTGCAGAACTTTCTGAAAAAGCCAAACACCAGTTTCTGGCTAATATGAGTCATGAAATTCGCACACCTATGAATGCTATAAAGGGCATGACGGATATTTTAATCAGACGTAACCCTAATGAAGACCAAAAAGAATATTTAACCGGTATTAAACAATCATCTGATTCATTGTTGGTAATCATTAACGACATCTTGGATATTTCAAAAATTGAAGCAGGTAAAGTTGAATTTGAAAAGGAACCGTTTTCTGTAAATGAATTGGTGAATAATGTGCATACTATCATGCAGTATAAAGCCGAAGAAAAAGGTTTGTTTTTGCAAAAAGATTTTCCTAATGAAAATTTAGTTGTTCAGGGTGATGCTACAAGATTGCGACAGATACTTATTAATTTAATTGGTAATGCCATTAAGTTTACGGAAAAGGGATTAGTGACTACTACCGTAAAATCAGAGCAAATCGGTGAACAATTGAATCTGCATTTTATTGTTTCAGATACCGGAATTGGTATTGATAAAGATAGAATGGAAAAAATATTTGAATCGTTCGAGCAGGCTTACAGCGATACAACTCGCAAATTCGGTGGCACCGGTTTAGGTTTGAGTATTTCCAAAAAACTGGTTGAACTACACAATGGAAAAATTTGGGTGGAAAGTGAAAAAGGAAAAGGCAGCCGGTTTCATTTTATTATTCCTTACACCATAGCATCAACAACTGTTGAAGCAACTTTGGAATCAGTTAATAATACTGATTTGGCAAAACAACTTAAAGGCTTGCACATTCTTTTGGTAGAAGATAATCATTACAATGCCATTGTAGCACAGGAAGAGTTGGAAGATGCTATTGAAGATGTGCAGATAGAGGTAGCAGTGAACGGATTAATTGCAGTCGAAAAATTAAAATCAGCTACATTCGATGTAATTCTTATGGATATTCAAATGCCGGTTATGAATGGATTTGATGCAACAAAAGCAATAAGAAAACTGGATGGTGAAAAAGCAAAAATACCCATTATTGCCATGACAGCCAATGTGCTGAAAGAAGAAGTAGATTTATGTTTTCAGTCAGGCATGAACGATTTTATTGGAAAACCATTTGACGCAGATGAGTTGCTTTTTAAAATTAATAACTTAATAAAAAAATGATGTTTAAACTAAAGCATATTAAATTATTTTGTTGTCATTTATTTTTGTTGCTGACGGTTAATTGTTATGCACAAAACACGAAATTGCTTGACAGTCTAAAACATCAAGTTGAAATTAGTGAAGAAAACGCCAACAAAGTAAATCTGTATTACTCGATTGCATCTCTGGAAAAAGATTACAACAACTTTATTGATAATATCAACAATGCCTTCGAACTCTCGGTAAGTTTAAACCAAGATGGTGCTCATAAAAGAACTTATGACAGTTTATATGCCCGTTTATTGAATTGTAAGGTGGATACACAAAAAGTACTACTCTATTATCGCCTTCTTGATGTTACAGAAGATTCGGCACTTGCGGTTCAATCAGTATATAAAGGATTAAACCTTGCGACTAAAATTGATTACGTGCATGGAATTACAACCGGTTACAATACTCTTGGGCAATACTACAGGGCAAGTGGATTGCAATTTTATCCAAAAGCAATTGCATTATATGATTCTGCATTAATCCATGCAAAAAGGGTGAACAACAAAACTGACCTTTCTGCAAGTTATCATAATCTTGGACAGATATACCGGTTTAAAGGCGACTATGTCCGCGCACTCGACTATTATAACAAGGCAAATAAATATGCTTTTGAGGCACAAGATACGTTAGAAATGATGTGGAATTATCACGACTTGGGATGGATGAGAATTTCGATGAAAGATTATGCTGAAGCAATTTCATTTTTAAATCAAGGTATAGCGCTAGCCATTGCCACTAATACTACTTATTCAATTGCGGATATTACAATGCATAAAGGTGAAGCTTATTGGTTTATGGGAAAATATGACAGTTCATTTTATTCTACAAATAAAGCTTATGAGTTGTTTAAAGATATAAATGCGACTGATAACATGACTCATTGTCTTAATCAAATGGGTTGGGTTTATGAATCAAGACTTCAATGGGAGGAAGCTGAAGATGTTTACAAACGTGCTATTTACCTAGACGATACCAGGTCAGATTGGATTACTAAAGCATATGCAGGATTGGGTGATGCATTATATGGACAAGGCAAATACAAGGAAGCGCTGGAGAATTATAAAGTTGCAGAACAAGGTTTGAGCAATATAACAATTGACTGGTTAACGAAAGATTGTTACGAAGGGCTTGCAAAAACTTATGTGCAATTGGGCGATTATAAAAATGCCTATGAAACGCAGTTAAAATTAAAGGCTGTAAGTGATTCGCTTTTGGCGAATGAAAGTGTAGAAAAACTCTTAGCTACTCAAGCGCAATATGATTTTGAAAAACAAAAAACAGAAGCGAAAATTGAACTGGAAAATCAGAAAACCGAATTAGCAATGCAGCGCTCACAGAAATACATTTTTTTGGGCGGAGCGACGCTACTTTTGCTGACCGCCGTTGGATTGTATCTCAGACTTCGCTACACCCGAAAAACCCAAAATTTATTGCAACAAAAAAATGAAATCATAGCAGCCGAAAAAGAAAAAGCCGAAGCCAGCGAAAAAGCCAAACATCAGTTCCTGGCTAATATGAGTCATGAAATCAGGACTCCAATGAATGCCATAAAAGGCATGACGGATATTTTAATCAGACGAAATCCAAACGAAGATCAAAAAGAATATCTGACCGGTATTAAACAGTCATCAGATTCCTTACTAGTAATCATCAACGATATTTTAGATATTTCAAAAATTGAAGCCGGTAAAGTAGAACTTGAGCAGGAGCCATTTTCTGTAAACGAATTGGTGAATAATGTGCATACTATTATGCAGTTTAAAGCTGAAGAAAAAGGGTTGCATTTGCAAAAAGATATTCCGAAAGAAAATGTAATTGTTCAAGGTGATGCCACTAGATTGCGACAAATTCTTTTAAATTTAATTGGGAATGCCATTAAGTTTACGGAAAAGGGTTTGGTAACTACTTCAGTAAAATCGGAACAAATCGGCGAACAATTGAATCTGCATTTTATTGTTTCAGATACCGGAATTGGTATTGATAAAGATAGAATGGAAAAAATATTTGAATCATTCGAGCAGGCTTACAGCGATACCACCCGTAAATTTGGGGGTACGGGTTTAGGATTGAGTATTTCCAAAAAACTGGTTGAATTGCACAATGGCAAAATATGGGTAGAAAGTGAAAAAGGCAAAGGCAGTCAGTTTCATTTTATTATTCCTTATTCCATAGCATCAACAACAGTCGAAGCAACTCCGGAATTAATTAATAATACTGATCTTGCAAAACAACTTAAAGGATTGCACATTCTATTAGTAGAAGACAACCATTACAATGCAATTGTAGCACAGGAAGAATTGGAAGATGCTATTGAAGATGTACAGATAGAGGTTGCTGTGAACGGATTGATTGCGATGGAAAAATTAAAATCAGCTACATTTGATGTCATTTTAATGGATGTTCAAATGCCCGTAATGAATGGATTTGAAGCTACTAGGGCAATTAGAAATCTGGAAGGTGAAAAAGCAAACACTCCCATTATTGCGATGACCGCAAACGTACTTAAAGAAGAAGTAGATTTGTGCTATCAGTCTGGCATGAACGATTTTATTGGAAAGCCATTTGATACAGATGAATTACTAATTAAAATTATTAACTTAAGAAAATAAACGATTATGAATAAAAAAAATGCCACCATTTTCATTGTAGATGATGAACAATTATTATCTGAAATGTTAACCGATTATTTATTGGAACAAAATGAACATTTTAATATTAAATCATTTCCTACCGGTGAAGCCTGTTTACAGCACTTAGCCATTGAACAACCCGATGCAGTTGTTTTAGATTATTATCTCAATTCAAAAGAAGCAGATGCAGCAAATGGCATCGACATTTTGAAAGAAATTAAAAAAAGAAACAAAGGTATTCCGGTTATTATGTTATCCAGTCAAAAGAGCTATGGTACAGCAGCCAAAACAATTATGTATGGAGCCATCCATTATGTAATAAAAGGACAGGATGCGTTTGACGATATTTTTCAACATTTAAAAGCAAATGTATAAATGGTAGATTTAACATATTTAACAAAGTTTGCTAAAAACAATCCCCAGAAAATGCGGCGTTACATTTCGCTTTACTTAGAAGCAGCGCCAAGTGCCTTTGAAGCAATGAACCGTCATCTTAATGATGGTGACTGGGAGCAACTACGTATCCAGGCGCATTCATTAAAACCCCTGACTGATTTAATGGGAATTAATAGTTTAAAGGATGAACTCATAAAGATAGAAGATGCTGTGAAGAAACAACAATTTAGCAGCGTTGAAAATCTGCTCAATACATCACATACCATTTCTATTGCAGCTGAAGAAATACTAAAGGAGATGTTAAATCAATACCCGTCATAGTCAAAGTGAAATTTCATAAAATTCACGAACGCGAGGTAATCCACATCAAAACAAATTCCGAATTGGAAAACAAGAAGGAAGGGTGATTTTGCTTCGCAGTTGGTACTCCGCGTTATGAGTAATGAGTTATCCGCCGGGGCGGACATAAGTGATGAGTGGGTTAGACTCAAATTGTAATTTATAACTATACATTTAATCTCGAATTGCGCCGGCGTATCCTGTCCGTGTCGGGTCTGCGACCCGACACAATTTTAGTTGAAACGCAAAAAACCGGCCTATGTATGTTACAACCGGATTAAATTATCTTCAATCCCTCAAGAAATTCAACATTTTTAATAAATTTGATGTGTGTCACGACTTATCTGCATCGGTTTACTGTTGTTCATTTCGGGTATTCAAACCCTTAGTGCGCAGTTTCCGTTGGATGCATCATTTGGTGAAAACGGGATTCGCCTTATTGAGCAAGCAAAGGATATGATTGTGCTTTCAGATGGTAATATTCTTGTATTCGACGATTTGGATCAGGATACAAAAATTATAAATGTGTTGGCTTTTGATGAGCATGGAAATGCACAGGAAACATTTGGTGAAAATGGCCTATTGAAATTGCAGCTGGGAGATAAGTGTATATTTAGGATGGCTATTGCTGCAGACAATAATGAATGGTATATGTGGGTGGGCTATCCGAATAATTATTATAGTTATGATTCGATAATTCGGTATAATGAACAAGGAGAACGCATCAAGGAATATGGTATAAACGGAGCAGCTCCATTGCCGTTACATGAAAGTTATGTGAAAGGTAATATGCGCATTTTGCGTTCAGGCGAGCTAATTGTAACGGGCGAATTAGCGTCTTTTGATCCATACATTGAGGGAAGGTTTGTTTGCAAATTCACTGAAGCAGGTGTGCTCGATCAACAATTTGGTAATTCCGGTATAGTAATGCTGAATGACTATAATTCATGGGTTACCAAACGCTCTATTTTTATAGAACGCAGTGATGGAAGTATTTTGGTTGGAAACACAGTTGACAATGGGTTTGCGACATTCGTAGAGGTCAGGCTTTTGACTAAATGGGGAGTTCGGATAAATTCCTTCGGAGCTGGTGGATCGGCTATGTTATTGAAAGAGACATATGAATCTGAACTCTATTCCTACTTGTATGACGAAATGTCTGAGGTATTATATGTGCTTACTTATGGTTTTTATGCAGATGAAATTCGTGTTTGGCAAATAAATTGGGATGGCGATTTCAACGAGTTGTATGGTCACTATGGTTATAAAGAAAACGGAAATCTGAATAGCGTAAGTACTATGTATAAATTAAGTGATGGGAATTTTTATTTTACCGGCAATGAATTTATTGATAATCACTTTCAGCACGATATTTCCGTTTGGAAGACAAGCCCGGATCTCGCAATAATACCATGGTCATCGGAAGATGTTTCTCCTGACCTAAACCTGCTTGAAACTGCTGATAAACTCCAGGCCTCAAACGATTATGAGATACGTTCTGTTATGTTACAAGATGGAAGTATTTTAATCATGAGCGAGGCAATATTTTATGGCGAATATTATAATGACTTTCCTGAGATTGCCCTGATTAAATTGAATTCCATTGATGTGTCCCAATCGAATATATGTCCACTGCTAAGTGCGCCGGTTTTATATTCCGATCCTGTTCAATCTTCATTGCAACTTATCCTGGATCCTTCTGCTTCAAGCAGCTTTACATTTAGTGTAACAGATATGATGGGACGCACCGTTATACCGCATTATACTGTAGCGCTTGAGCCAGGATTTGGACACTATACTTACCCGATTCCGGCTGAATTACCAAAGGGAATGTATTTACTTACCATTCATGCCGATAACTGTGCAACGGGAATAAAGTTTGTAAAATAGTTGGCAGTTATTGCAATAATTCTAGCATGCGACACTAAAAAATGAATTTTTGTGCTCGGCGTTATGAGTAATGAGTTGTCTGCCGGCGCAGACATGAGTGATGAGTGATTTAGTGTAAGGAATGGTAGTGAAGTGCGCCACTTCTAAATTGTCCTGGGTTTGCTCTCCCGACCAACCGCTTTCCGGAATCTGAATCGGAGCGCAAACAAATTCTAATAAAAAGTTAGTTTCCAAGCAAAACGAGGATAAAAGGTAATTTGCTGAAGCAGCGCGTCAGTTAAAACACATGTTACAAAATTTATTATTTGAAAACATCCCGATATTAACAATTTTTTCGTTTTAATTGCTAAATTTGATGGCGTGCACCCTGGAACCGGGCTTTTGTGAATTCAAACAACGCGCATTTGGCTTTCTTTTTTTATATTGATTATTAAATTATTTAAATATAAATCTATGATAAAAGCAATTAAAATTTTTACTACCGTAGCAGCAATTACATTGTTGTCGTCATTTACTATGCCAAGCACAAATGATTTTTTGGGAACTTATAGCGTTCCCGATTCAGATCCGGCACAAATTCAATTGACATTAAATGCTGACCACACTTTTTATTACCAAGACTTTTCTGTATCAACCAACAAAATTGCCGTTACCGGAAACTGGACTCAAAAAGGAAACAAAGTGATGTTGGAAGAAAGTGAATCGGGCATGCAATTTCATAATGATTGGACATTTGTTGAAAATGGACAAGTAGCCAAATCGCGCAAGGGGCTTTCTTTTTACAGGTTATGTAAAATTGAAGGTTAAATTAGATAATCATCAATTCGTTTGCGTAAAATTTAATATGAAGTGGTAATTATGTTCGTATTACATCAAAATTGGTGATGGATAAAGTCTGCTATCAGATAATTGGAATTTAAATAAAATTACTTGTGTGATAAATAACTAATATCGTTTATAAATCCATATTTCCTATAGTGAAATAGTTTTTAACAAGTAGTTTATTTGAATCAAGCATTTTTATTATTGTTTTGAAGTATTATTAGAATGAAAAGAAGTAGATTCATTAAAAATATAGCATATACAGTGCCTGCTATATTGCTTGGGCCATCGTTTATTCACCGATTATTGCCAAAGAATATGGGCGGTGGCAGTGTGATTATTGTTGGTGCCGGCGTGTCCGGATTATATGCTGCAAAGGTGTTACGCGATGCAGGAATTACAGTTACTATTTTAGAAGCGTCAGGTTTACACGGCGGAAGAGTGCGCTCAATAACCGATTTCGCCGATTTCCCGATTGAAGCCGGTGCAGAATATGTGCAGGGAAAAGAAAATGCGGCCGGTGATCCGCCTTCATTTTTATGGAGTAGTATTAATGCATATAATCCCGATTTGTTATTAAACACAGGTGGTTATAAAGAGTCCATTGCATTAACTAGTACCACTTATGAATTGTCGCCACCGTATTGGGATGATGAATTGGAATTTGCATGGAACTTTTTTAGTACTTATGATGGATATACCGGAGATGATATACTCATGAGTGATTATTTATTTAATACCTACGGCATTGATGAATCGCATCCCTATTGGCATATTTATGAAAATTGGATCGGAGCAGAATTTGGCACAACGATAAAAAGATTAGGATTAAAAAGTTTGAATTTGCAAGAAGGACTCTGGCTGGTTGGAGACAAAAATTATATGTTAGATGGTGCGTTTCATGAAATATTAGATGAAGTATTTTTTAATGATATTGTTCCTTCAATCGAGCTTAATAAGCAAGTTACAAATGTTGATTATTCAGGAACCGGTGTTGTTGTAAATTGTAACGATGGTTCAACTTATACCGCTGATAAAATTTTAATTACGGTACCGGTATCCATATTAAAAGAAAATGTAATTGCATTTAATCCCGCACTACCGGCAAGTAAAACTGCAGCCATCGAAAATATTGGTATGGGCACCGGAATGAAAATACTTTTAAAATTCACGGAGCAATTTTGGGATGATGATAATTTGTGGTTTACGTATTTTAATTATGCGCAAAGTGGTTGGTGTCCCGGTTTACCGAAAACTTTCGGTACCAACAATGTTATTACCTGTTATATAATGGGTGAAAAGGGTGAATATTTGAGTTCGTTGGGCACTGCTGCAGTTGATGTGATACTTGCAGAATTAGATTTATTTTATGACGGCGCTGCAAGTGCAAAATTTGTAGATAGCAGAATTATTGATTGGATTAAAGAGCCATTTATTAAAGGTGTTTATTCATATCCAACGCCCGGCACTTTTGAAAGCGAGGCGGTGTCAAAACGATTAGATTTAGCAGAGCCTATTGACTGCAAAGTGTTTTTCGCAGGTGAAGCAACCAGTAATAATCACCCGGCTACTGTTCATGGTGCATTAGAAACAGGCGCGCGTGCTGCATTAGAAATATTGGAATGTCCCGGAACAATTGTAATTGATACGCAGTCGACACCAATGCAAGTAGAAATTATTTTGGCAGAAAATGAAGTGTTGTTTAACATTTCTTCAGGAGTTGCTGCTAATGATTTTGAAATTTGGATGTGCACGTCAAATGGTGTTTCGGTGAAATCATTTTATTCGGGACAATTGCTAAACGGCACGCATTCGTTAAAATATACATTGCCGGAAGTAGCTGCCGGGATATATTTATTTAATGTGAAAGTTCAAGGTAAGGCAGTTTCAAGGAAATTTTATATTAAATAAATAGTTGTAAACCTACTTTTTCTTGCAAAGCGGTAACTCGTGAATTAAATATTCCTTCGCCAACCATGACATAGGAGAACAGTATAAATTTAAAATTTGAATATTCAATCCTGCAGAATTATGCGTAATTGGAATGCGCTAATTATAGTATTTTGTGCGCGCGTAGTATATGCCTAAGGCAAATATGCCTGCTGCTCAAACAAAAAATATAAATACTACCTTACCCATCACTTAATAACAATTTTCCCCGTTTTCTTCACGCCATTAATATCAATCATTTCAATTAAATATAAACCGGCTATTATTTCGTTTAGTGAAATATTCGCTGTTTTATTACCGTTAAACAAAACATTTTTAACAATCCTATTTTGAATATCATAAATACAAACTGAAGATAATCCGATTTTGCTTTCAATATTAATTTCAGTTGAAGCAGGATTTGGAAATACCTGGATTGTATTTTCTAATTCATGTTCTTGCACAGTAACCGGTTGAAAATAAATACCTTCACGATACATAACAGCATCGGTATAATTATCTTGCCAAACGATGTGTACTTTAGTTGATGAAACTGCCACATCAGCATTTTCTAATCCATAAAAATCAAGATAGGCAACTGTATCATAATTTGTTGGAAATCCGTTGCTGATATTATCGGTAAAAAGGAGCGGGATTTCTGAGGTGGTGTTTGCATTTTGTTTCCAAACAATTGCTATGGCATTGCCAAAATTGGCAATCCTGGGATAATTTTGGATGGATAAGCCTTCAAATTCTTCTGTTAAGCGCTTGTCAGGCTCATCAGTATTTTCAATAAGTGAAGATGTGGAGAAATATACCCTGCTGCTACCTTCACCGGCACTCATAAAAACGGAGTATAACGTATCGTTGTTAATTACACCGTCAGGTCCACTTGCCGGACAAGCCGGAATGGTCCAATTAGTTTGGTCGATTTGAATACCGTTGTCGAAACTAATACCATTATTGGTTGAAATACCGGCCCAATTATTGCGCAAATAATCTAAATTATCTCTGAATAAAGTCGCAATATAATTTTCATTTGCAGCAATGCCGGCCGGACAGCAATCGCAAACTTCGCCACCTGAATAGCTGCTTGCAATAACGTCCATATTAAACGTAATGCCATAATCGTCGGACGTTGCAACAACATATTGCGGATTTAAAAAATCACTATCTAATTTCATGAATGCTATAATCGGATTTCCATCTTCGTCAACAGTTACTGAAGGGAATCGAGACACATTATCACCAATCATTCCATCTACAATTACAGGGGCACTGAAGGTAACGCCTCCGTTGTATGAACTTAAACAATAAATTGGCGCTATATCTTCCGGATTTTCTTTAAAAACAACATACATGGTATCACCTTTAGCGGCAATGTCGGGACCCGCCCAAGATGCTGAGAATATCGACATTTCCGGTGGATCTAATTGCATTGGCGGGGCGAAATACATACCAACTTGTCTGGCCAAATACGAATCCTCATCATTTCCCCAAATTACAACAGCATTTTCGTCAGCATCCAAAACAATTCTTGGGTGATAATGCCCTGTAAGTCCATCTGTGACTGTAACAGGCGCTTCCCAAATTATTCCGGATTGAGCCGAAAGGTTGTATGAGCAGAAAAGTAAAAAGTTGATTAGATATTTCATATTTTTATATTATTATCAAATGTAAGCTAAATTATTGAGTGCTAAAAATGGTTAGCTCAGCAACTTGCTTGTAGATATGTTATGAGATAATCGTTAATTTTATCAGTAAGGATACCATTAAGAAAATGGTGTAGTTTTATTTAAGATATGTTTTTGGCAGTCCGGGTTAACAGGTAGTCCAATTAGTACATTTAACCAAAAATATTAATTCCACAAATATCAACCACTATCTAACAAGACAAATCGGTATTATTAATTATAGTGCTTACGGTACCTTTCGGTTTTGGATTTAATACAATAGTTACAAATCAAACTAGTGGTTTAGCGTTCTTGAAAAAATTAACTATAAGCAAAACCCTGCGAAAATTTAATTCAATTATGTCATTCAACACCTAAATTATCAGTAATGAGTTGTTCGCGGGACGAACATGAATGATGAGTGGTGAAGAGCGTGGAATGTGATTGGTGTCTTCCACTTCAAACTGACCGAGGTTTGGTAACGGAGACATGTCCGAGCAGTGGTTATTGCCTCCAAGAAAAAATAAAATATAAGCAAAACCCTGCGAAAAATAAATTTAGTTATGTCGCTCAACACCTACATTATGAGTAATGAGTTGTTCGCTGGGCGAACATGAGTGATGAGTGGTGAAGAGCGTGGAATGTGATTGGTGTGTTCCATCTGCAACTTTCCGAGGTTTTATCTTCCAACAACCGATTTCAGGAATTAAATCCCGTATACATTACTATCTTAATGTTAAATTTTATTAAGACTCAATAATTTTCTATGATTATTTTTATATTTGAAATTCTAATTGAAATTACGTCAGGACAAACAATAACAATTAATATTTGGGTATAACAATTAAAATGACAAATTATGATAAACGCAATTAACTGGTTCGAAATTCCGGTAACAGATTTTGACCGAGCAAAAAAATTTTACGAAACACTTTATGGTGCTGAGATTTCAGAAATGCCATTTCCTGGTGGAAGATATGGCATGCTTCCATCTGATATGCAAAACGGTGTAGGTGGCGGTCTTGCTCAAGGTGATGACTTTATTCCTTCTGACAAAGGCACAATTGTTTATTTAAATGGTGGTGATGATTTAAATATTCCACTCGCAAGAATTGAGCCTGCCGGAGGGAAAGTAATTATGCCCAAAACTTCAATCGGTGGGAATGGATTTATGGCACTTTTTATAGATACAGAGGGTAATAAAGTTGCGTTGCATTCGATGGGTTAACTTCGATTGAGTATTGAAGGAAATTTTGATTCCTTATGATATGAGCAATGAGTTGTCCGCTGGGCGGACATGAGTGATGAGTGATGAGTGATGCAGCGCGTGGAATGTGATTGGTGCGTTCCACATGCAAACTGTCCGCGGTTTGGTCTCCCGACCACAACTGTTCGGAAGAAAATCCAACCTACCGGCAATAAACAAAACACTGTGTACAACTGACATTGATAATCAGTGATTTACGACAGAATTTCGTTTCATGAACGTAAACGAAATCCTTTCCAAACTACCTGAGAATTT
>JANMLV010000113.1:0-4207 GCA_031372705.1 Bacteroidota bacterium
TTCTTCATCACCAACTAAACTGGTCATTACAATTAATTGTTCTGCTTCTCCTTCTTTTGCCAAACCGGATTTTAAATTGTTGCGAATTGAATCTTGCATCAACGGAGGCAAATCAGCAAACATATCTTCCATAATTCTATCAACACCTTTATCAGCATCTTTTGACCCTTTCATGGCAGATACATTGCTCACTAATAAATTCTGTAAAATACTAACCTCCATTTCTCTGCTTTTATCATACTGCAACTCCAAAGGAAGATTACTACCTACATTTAATGCTGCCTCAAAACCTTTTACAATAACGATATTGGCTATTTGATCGCCATTTTTAATTTGTGCAACTGCACTTGCCGTATCTGCAGCTATACAATCAATTCCGGGAATATTATTTAAATCGGCAATCACTTTTTTAGAAGATACTGAATTATCACTATCAGCATATAAAACTGAAATAGGAGTACCCTCCTCCTCTTCATCAGCGCCAACTCCACCAAATGCAAAAGCAAATAAAGTTATTAATCCGATAGGCAATAACAGCGACAAAAAAAGTGCTTTCTTATCTGTAAAAAAAATCTTTAAATCTTTACGTGTTATTTTCCACATAATGTTTTGTTTTAGCTTTATTAATCGCGCAATTGCCTTCCTGTTAAATGCAAAAACACAGCTTCTAATCCGGCATTGCGCACATCAATATTATGTATTTCTATTCCTTGTAAAGCACATTTATTTACAATGTCAGATAAATGATGCTTAGCATCTTTAACAACAATGGTAATTTCTTTACTGTCTGTATTAATTGTTGAATGGTATCCTGCAACTTCATTTGCCGATTCACCGATATAAGTTATCACAATTGTATCGTCTAACGGATGTGCTGCACTTAATTCCTTTAAAGAACCTTCAGCAATAATTTTTCCCTTATCGATAATACCAATTTTGTCGCACATTTGCTCGGCCTCTTGCATGTAATGTGTAGTATACAAAATTGTTTTTCCTTGATTTTTTAATTCATCTAACAATTCATAAATTTTATTCCTACTCTGAGGATCAATACCCACAGTTGGCTCATCCATTAAAATGAGCGAGGGATTGTGCATCAAAGCAGAAGCAATATTAACACGTCGTTTCATACCGCCTGAATAATTTTTAACGGCGTCGTGCTGTCTGTCCTCAAGCCCAACCCATGCCAATAAACGGGCAGCTTGTTTTTTGGCATCACTACCTTTAATGCCGTATAAACTTCCCCAAAACAACAAATTTTCCAATGCATTTAATTCATCATACAAAGCAATTTCTTGAGGCACTACACCCATATGTAATTTTACTTTATTTGTATGCGCATAAACATTAATGCCCGCTATGGAAACATTTCCAACGTCAGGAGGCATAATTGCACTAATAATTTGAATTGTTGTAGTTTTACCTGCCCCGTTTGGGCCAAGCAAACCATAGAACATACCGGGCTGTAATTCGAAACTAACGTCGTTTACTGCTTTGTGTTGTTTAAACGACTTGGAAATTGCTTGAACACTTAACATATCGGGTAATTAGATGGTAAAAGTATTAATTAATTTATAAAGCGCTCTGAATATTAAATTGCATCGTCCGAAACATGCCTGCAACTGTTACATATAAACCTTGGGATTCCAACTTTTTTGGTTTCAAAACCGGCGACTTATCATTTACCGGCACAGCTGCTGAATTAATTATGGCATTACAACAATTTAAACACGACGGCTATCAATTAATTTATTGGAAAATTATCGACGATAATCAGCACAATATCAATGTTGCCGAACAGCTTCAACTTTTTAAAGGAGACATTAAAGTAGTGTATGCATTTAGTATATCAGAATTTACAAATAACACTATCCCACAAAACGAAATTAAATTGTGGAATGGTTCTATTAGCGATGGGTTAATTGAATTGGGCATTGAAAGTGGTCGCTATTCGCGATTTAAAAAAGACCCTGTATTTCCAAGCGGCAGTTTCGAGCGCATGTATACTGAATGGGTAAAACAATCGCTAGCCGGAGCCATGGGTGATGAAATTTACTATATCGGTGAGCCTACAAATATTAAAGCATTTTTTACTATTGCCTATCATCAATCACATGCAGAAATTGGCTTAATTGCGGTGGATGAGCATTTCAGGAAACAAGGCTATGGAACCGCAATGACAACCTTTGCAAAAAATAAAACAATAGAACATCAATTATCTACATTAATAGTTGCCACTCAACACCAAAACACGGAAGCTTGCATGCTGTACGAGAAATGCAACGCAAAAATTATAAGCATCGAACACATTTATCACATTCACCTTTAATGGAAGAACTTAAACTGTACACCAAGTTTCAACTTGCATTGCGCAACGGACAAGACCGCGATGAAATTTGGATTGCCTACAAAGGTATTATTTACGATGTTACCGAAAGCAACTTATGGCGTGCAGGCAAACATTATGAGCATTTCGCAGGACAAGACCTTACGCACGAATTACCTGATGCGCCGCATACCGAATCGGTGTTCAGCAAATTTAAAATTATTGGAAAGCTGGTTTCCGATTAAGGTTTTAAATTAAATCGAGTTAACTGCACAAACTCTTTAACACGAGATGCTACTTCAGCTTTTTTTAATTCCATTAGTCTTTCAGGACCAAATTTTTCTACGCAAAAAGATGCCATTGCGCTGCCGTAAATAATTGCACGCTTCATATTTGTAAAACTTACATTTTGCGACTGCGCCAAATATCCCATAAATCCGCCTGCAAAAGTATCACCTGCTCCTGTTGGGTCAAATACATCTTCTAATGGCAAGGCTGGTGCAAAAAATGTAGCATCTCCCTGAAATAATAAAGCACCATGTTCACCTTTTTTTACAACCAATGTGCGCGGACCCGTTTTCATTATTTTTTTCGCAGCCTTCACTAACGAAAACTCTCCGGTTAATTGTCTAGCTTCTTCGTCGTTAATAATTAAAATATCAACCATGGTTAACACTTTATCTAAAGCCGGACGCGACACATCCATCCAATAATTCATCGTATCCATAGCAATTAATTTTGGACGCGATTTTAATTGTTCAATTACTTTTATTTGAAGCGATGGCTCAATATTGCCTAACATTAAAAAATCAGGCTTGCGCGATTTCTCCGGTAATACAGGATTGAAATCGGCCAATACATTTAAATCTGTGCGCAAGGTATCACGAGTGTTCATATCCAAATGATACTTTCCCGACCAAAAAAACGATTTCTTTCCCTTCATTATCTGCACTCCTTCGGTATTGATACCTTTTTTATTAAAATCGGCTAATGTTGCCGCCGGAAAATCGCTTCCAACTACCGAAATCAATTTTATTTTTTTATAAAAATAGGATGCCGACAAACCTATATACGTGGCTGAACCGCCAATAACTTTATCTTTCTTTCCAAATGGTGTTTCAATTGCGTCAAATGCTACCGTTCCTACTACTAAAATGCTCATTGTTTAAATTTTGCTGCAAAGAAAACACATCTCTCGATACTAATTCATTAAACACACCATTTTATCTCGAATTTTCATTTTTCAGTGCCTTTTGACTCCTGATTTTCAAAAAAATGCAATATTTCTTTACAAATACTTCAGCTTTTTCATGCCAATTTTTGCTTAAATGAAAAAAAATTGCTGCTATTTATAATTAAATATTCGAAAATGCTTTGCATTATGGAATTAAGCAAATAAATTTGCAGCCCGTTTCAAAAGAAACATTCCTCAATAGCTCAGCTGGTTAGAGCGACTGACTGTTAATCAGTAGGTCCCTGGTTCGAGTCCAGGTTGGGGAGCAAACCTCGCAGTGATGCGGGGTTTTGCTTTTTAGGATGATCTAAAATGAAATAAATTGCTGCTTACCGGATGCTTCATTTTCAACCGTCCAAATTATTAAATTACGTTTGAGTGGAATTAGCAAAATAAACTGCGCCTTAAAGTACTTTTAAAATCAAAAGCAAAATTCTTATCTTGCACCACATTTTACAAACACACAACGTTTCAGCAAATAATGAGGAGAATTTTACTTGCAGTTACTCTATTTTCAACCTTTATTCAATTAAAGGCCCAAATTATTGCCTCTGACGATACCTCAATATGCGTTGGCGGCACTGCCATGTTGGTTGTTTACTCTGCCCCGAGCTATGGCACATCGAGTTATACTTTCGAAACTTTTC
>JANMLV010000154.1:0-7895 GCA_031372705.1 Bacteroidota bacterium
AAGAAGGGCAGCATATAACAGCACATTTGCAATAGGCGGGGTTTCGTGCTCCGCAGACAGTTTAGTGGTAGCCGAAAGTTTTGTGCTCCGCATAAACATTAGTGGTAAAAATCCCGCCCATCGCAAATCTGCAAAACGTTACCAGCAAGCGTAAAGAACGACACGACCACCAACAGACGACCTTATCTCGGTAGACAATTTCGCTGTAACTCGACACAGACCAGACCCATTTGCCGACACTCAAGCCAACGCAAGGTTTTAAAAAATTTTCCCACCGCACTTTTAAAAAATAATTTTATGCCTACCCACATTGGCACATTTGGGGTTTGCCCCACCGCACAAGCCGACCCAAAAGCAAACCCCAAAAGAGCCAATTTTGCCACCGCTTTATTAGGACATTCTAAATTTCTTCTAAATTGAATACTTACCTTTGTTGCAATGAAATTATTACTCATAGAAGATGAACAAGAACTTTCAAATAGCATCCAAACCTATTTTACAGGAAACAACTTTGTTTGTGAGTGGGCTATAAATGCAAAATCAGCGATAGACAAAATATCAACTTACGATTACGACTGCATTTTACTTGATTTGATGCTGCCTGACGGCAACGGTTTTGAAATTTTAAAAGAACTAAAAAGGCAAAACAAAACCGAAGGGGTAATTATTATTTCGGCAAAAGAAACACTTGAAACTAGGATTGAAGGTTTACAATTGGGTGCAGACGATTACCTCACTAAGCCTTTTCATTTATCAGAACTTTTGGTTAGAATACAAGCTCTCATTAGACGAAAAAATTTTAAGGGAAACAACGTTGTTGCATACAACGAAATTGAAATTGATACTCTTTCCAAAACAGTAAAAGTAAAAACCAAAAAAATTGAAATCACAAAAAAGGAAATTGATTTGCTTTTGTATTTAATCGGTAATGAAAACAGAGTACTTTCAAAAAGTGCCATTGCCGAACATCTTTCAGGTGATATGGCTGATATGCTTGATAATCACGATTTTGTTTATGCTCATATAAAAAACCTAAAAAACAAATTGAAAGATGCAGGTTGCAGCGATTATATAAAAACAGTTTACGGATTAGGTTACAAATGGCAAAATGAATAAAAAACTATTACATAAAACATCAACGGTTTATTTGCTTTTTTCAGTGATGCTATTAATCGTGTCCGCACCTTTGTTCTATTATATTACAGAGAGTTTATACATTGAAGAAACAGACGAAACACTTATACTTCATAAGAATGAATTTTTGAAATATTCATTGCCTACTTTAACAACGCCAGAAATTCAAAATTGGAACAAATACAATAGAAACATTAAGATCGAGCCATTTAAAAATTCGGGTAACGACACTATATTTTACAACTCCTACTATGATACTTTAGACGCAGAAACTGAGCCATACCGTGAACTTAATGCTTCTATTCTCATAGACGGAAATCCATATACGTATTCAGCACGAATTAACTTAGTGGAAACAGAGGATTTAATGAAGAGCATAGCAATACTTTTTTTGGTTATTATTTCTCTATTACTTGTTGGCTTATTTGTAATCACAAAAAGATTATCCATTAATCTTTGGAAACCATTTTACGAAACGTTAAATCAAATAGAGAAATTTGAAATTGATAAATCCAATCACCCAAAATTTACAGAAACCAATATTGAAGAATTTAATCGTTTAAATCAAAGCATTGAAAAACTGATTGAAAGAAACACTTCAATTTACAACAGCCAGAGGGAATTTATAGAAAATGCAGCTCACGAACTGCAAACGCCTTTGGCAGTCTTTCAAGCAAAAATTGATACACTTATCCAAAACGCTGATTTCACACAGGAACAATATAAAATGCTTAGTTCCTTGAACGATAGCGTTTCACGTCTAAATCGTTTGAACAAAAACCTATTGTTGCTGTCTAAAATGGAAAACGACATTTACAACGAGAAGCAAACAATTAATTTGAATGAGGCAATTGGAAAACACTTTGACTTTTTTACAGAACAGGCAAAAGCAAAAAACCTTATTATAAAAACAGAAATGAAAGAAGCTGTTGTGGTAAAATCAAATCCAGTTTTAGCTGAAATTCTCATCAGCAATCTGTTTTTAAATGCTATCAAGCACAATGTAAATGATGGTCAGGTTTTAGTTACTCTGTCAATTCATTCTCTTACATTTTCAAACACAGGTCAATCACAAACCTTAGTTGCTAATAAACTGTTCAACCGCTTTTCTAAATCCAATCCATCCGAGCAGGGTAATGGTTTGGGGTTGGCTATCATCAAGAAAATTGCAGACCTGAATAACTGGAAGATTTCCTATTCATTTGCAAACAATTTTCATTCCTTTTCGCTGGCTTTCTAGAAATTCTAAATTTCTTCTAAATCGGGTTGCAACTTTGTCCTGTAAATTTTAAACAAATAAATAAACAAGACAATGAAAAAGTTAGCATTAATGATGGTTGCAGCGATGATTACATCACTCACCTTCGCACAAAAATTACAGGAAAAAGATGTTCCTGCTTCAGTAAAAACAGCTTTTCAAAAGAATTTCCCCCAAGCAAAAGTAGAAAAGTGGGAAAAGGAAGGGGTCAATTTTGAAGCAGAATTTGAGTTGAACAAATCGGAGCAATCGGTTTTATTTGATGCACAAGGCGGTATCATTGAAACAGAAATAGAAATTGAGATAAGCGAATTGCCAAACGGAATAGTGGATTACGTTAAAACTAATTACAAAGGACAATCAGTAAAAGAAGCCGCTAAAATTACTGATACAAAAGGCACATTAACTTACGAAGCTGAAATAAAAGGAATGGATTTGCTTTTTGATAGTAATGGGAAATTTATCAAAGAAATTAAAAACTAAATTTAGTAACTTACAATGGGAGCCAAATTAATTTCTATAGTAATCTTAGTTACATTTTTAACTTCATATTCCTTTGGTCAAAACAAAGGTGTTACCATATCAGGTTTAATCAAAGACAAAGCGGATAAATCCGCTTTGTCTTATGTAAATGTAGTATTGAAAACCGAAATAGATAGTGCCTTTGTAACGGGAACAGTAAGCAACGAAGAAGGTCGCTTTACTCTATCTAATATTAAACCAAACAACTATTACTTTGAAATTTCTTTCATTGGCTATGTTACTAAACGGCAATCAATTTACGTTGGAAGCCTTTCGGAATTTTTGGATATAGCCACAATAGATTTGGAAGAAGATATTAAAACATTAGGTGAAGTTGTTATCTCGGCAAAACAAGATGAAGTAGGCGGTAAAATGGATAAAAAGACTTTTACAGTTGAAGACAACATCAGTCAAAGTGGAGGTTCAGTTTTGCAAACAATGCAAAATTTGCCAGGCGTAACAGTTCAAGACGGAAAGGTGCAATTAAGAGGTAATGATAAAGTAACCGTATTAATTGATGGCAAACAAACTGCACTAACTGGTTTTGGAAGTCAATCGGGTTTAGATAACATCCCTGCTTCGGCAATCGAAAAAATAGAAATCATTAACAATCCTTCCTCAAAATATGATGCAAATGGAAATGCGGGCATCATCAATATTGTAATGAAGAAAAACAAACAAGAAGGTTTTAATGGAAAAGTTGGTTTCACAACTGGTTTAGGCTCGTTGTGGGTTCGGCAAGAAAACCTGCCAACCATTAGACCTCAATATCAATTTACACCTAAAATAAATCCATCCTTATCACTTAATTATAGAAAAAAGAAGATCAACGTATTTTTTCAAGCAGACAATCTTTATACACAAACCCTAAACAAGAATGAATTTGTGACAAGAACGTATGATGATGGAACTATTATTAATCAGCAATTAAAAAGAAATCGGAACACTAATTATTTTACTTCAAAAGCAGGTTTTGATTGGAGTATAAATGACAACAACACACTTACTATTTCGGCATTATTCGGTAGTGAAAAAATAATTGACAGAGGCGACCAACCTTTTTTTAATGCAGACAATACAGTAAGAAAAAGATTGTGGCAGTTTTTGGAGGACGAACTAAAAACAACAGTAATGGCTACTGCTGCCTATCAGCATAAATTTAAGCAAGCAGGGCATTTATTGAATATTGGTTTTAATTATACATTTCACAGAGAAGATGAAAAGTATTTTTATGACAACTATTTACCAACAACAACCGGAACAGATGCTTTTAAATTATTATCAGACGAGCAAGTTTATGATTTCAATTTTGACTACATAAAACCATTGAAATATGGAAGAATTGAAACAGGTGTAAAACTTCGAAATAGAAATATCCCAACTAATATGCAATTTATTCCTGGAGTAAATTCTGTTTTAGACACCAATGCAGGTGGCTGGGCAACCTACAAAGAATTAATACCTGCCGTTTATGGGAACTATATATTTGAAAACAAAAAATGGGAAGCAGAGTTAGGTTTGAGATTAGAGTATGTGAAAATCCAATATGATGTAAATCCCAATCACAACACTTACAAAAGTGATGGATATAATTACACACAGCCATTTCCTAATGCAAGATTAGCATACAAAATAAACGACCGTAACAAAATTTCATTTTTCTATAATCGCAGAGTTGACAGACCAAATGAAGTGGATATAAGAATATTCCCAAAATACGATGATGCAGAAATTATTAAAGTTGGAAATCCTGCACTAAGACCACAGTTTACAAATTCATTTGAACTTGGGTACAAAACAAGTTGGGACAAAGGCTATTTATATTCAGCCGCTTACCACCGATTTGCTGACGGAACTATTACTCGTATTTCGAGCATTGCTCCAAATAGCAATTTGATATACGCTATATTTCAGAATGCTGGTAGAAGTTATAATACTGGTTTAGAAGTTGTTTTGACACAGGAAGTAGCAAAATGGTATTCCTTTAATTTAAACCTTAATGGTTATCATAATCAAATCAATGCTTTTAGTGTTGAAAATAAATATCCTGTTCCAAATACTTTTTCAGCCAACAAACAAGAAATTATTTCAGGAAATATAAAACTGAATAACACTTTTCATTTGCCTAAAAACTTTGACGCACAATTAACCGCAATTTATTTGGCTCCCGACATTATTCCGCAAGGAAAAATTGCCCAACGTTTCTCTTTAGACCTTGGCATTAAAAAGAGTTTGCAAAAGGGGAAAGGCGAATTATTTCTTAACGCAACAGATATTTTAAACACGATGATTATCAAAAAAGAAATTCAGGGACAAGGTTTCAAATACATTAGCACAGATTATTACGAGACACAAGTTATAAGACTTGGCTACAACTACAAATTCTGACACACAGGTGTAAGCACATTTGCAATTCGCACAAGCCAACGCACAAACCAAAAATTGCAAAAGAGCTTCCACCTCTCCCACCAAAAGAAAAATTATTTTTTAAAATTCCTTCCCTTCTAAATTTTTTAAAACCGCTTCCCACAGCCGACACAAACAGACCCATTCACAACTCGACAATAGCAGCGAAAACCACGATAGACAAGGACTTCCTTCACTCGTCAGACAGAACGCCAGCTGGTAACAGCGGGCTTGCAAAAGTGGCGGTTCAGTGCTTCGTATGACAATTTTTCGTATAATTGAAGTGCGGTTCTTCGTATGGAAATTTGTGGTATAAATCGCCACCTTCGCAAGCCCGCAAAACGTTATATGCCATTTTAGGACGACCGGCAGCATAGGATGGTAGTAGAATTTTTCGAAATTTAATTAGTAACTTTGTACTTTAAATTGACGTAAGAAATAATGGAACTACAAAAAATAACAATAGAAAATTTTAAATGCTTCCAGACTGAAACTGAAATAGAGTTAGGGAAGTTAACTCTGCTGACAGGTGCAAATAGTAGTGGGAAAAGTTCAATTATTTATAGCATTTTAGGAGCTATTCAGTCAGGTGAATTTCCATTTCAATTTTCGACAAATGGGAAATATGTGAATATGGGCGATTTTAATGAAATAGTTTTCAATCACTTAAAGAAAAGTGAAATTAAATTAGGCTTTCTATTTAAAAACGGTATAATTCACAAAATTGAGACTGTCTGGACAGAAGATACGAATAATAACTTACCTAAACTATCTGCATTAAATGCAACTTCTGAATACTTTAATTTGAATATAAAATATGAAAAGAAAAAATATTTAATTTCCTTTAACTACAATCCTGAAAAAGACCCTCAGAATAAGTTGATTTCAGGGGAGTTTTATAAAAAATTTCTTACCAATATGACAGATTTACTTGACAACGTAAAGCCAAGTAATTCTAAAAAAGTAAAAGGCGAGGACAAAGATAAAGACTTTTCAAAAGTCCTTGATGAAATGACTAAACCGCAAGACATTAAGAACTTAAAAATTGATGAGATTGCTTTTGGGAATAAGAATTTTCTAATTGAAAAAGGAGGAATTAAACTTCAACAAATATTTGATGCAATATCAAAATTATTTTTAAATTTCGATGAAAGTATAAACTTTATAAGCTCATTCAGACTTCACCCTGATAGAGGATATTTAGAAACTTCAAAAATTGACTTAAAAGTCAATAACGATGGTAGAGGCTATTTAGACCAAATTATGAGTTGGGAAAATAAAAAATCAAAGAAACTAAATGAGCTTATAAGTATTCTTAAAAATCTTAATCTACTTTATGAAATAAAGCCCAAAAGAACAGAAGGAGGTAAATACGACATTCTAATAAAGACTAAAAAAGATGGCATTTTCACTTCATTATATGATGTTGGTTTTGGTATATCACAGTTCTTACCAATTGTTGTATCAGATTTGCAATTGCCAAAAAATTCAACATTGTTTATTGCACAACCTGAAATACACCTTCATCCAAGTATTCAATCTTCATTTGGTGATTATTTGGTAAAACAAATTAATGAGCAAAATAAAAAGTATGTAATTGAAACTCACAGCGAATATTTGATAAATAAAATAAGATTAGCTATTGTAAAGGGAGAAATAAAAGAAGAGGATGTAAAAATAATTTTTGTGGATAATCAATCAAACGAAACCGTAACACACAAAATTACCTTTAATAAACAAGGGCAGATATTGAATGCACCTGAAAATTTCTTCAAAACATATATGATGGACGTAATGGAAATTGCTATTAATGCTGCGAACTAATATGAAAAAAGATATTTTTATTGACAATAATATAGCAAGTAAGTTTTCAAATCCGCAAGACAAAGAATATATAAAACTGACAAAGTGGTTATTGACATTTGATTTTAATGATGTAGAAAATAAGAATAATTATGCACATTTAGTTGTTTCCAAGAAATTGCTGGTAGAGTATATTCGTTCCAATCAGAATTCTTTTGGTGGAACATCAATTCCATCAATTGTTGCCGAACTTCAAAAACAAGGACGACTTATCTTTAAATCAAACGAAGAAATAAAAGATTTTAAAGAACAGTATTTCACTAAAACAGTTGAGAAAAAATTAAAATGTAATAACGAGGACAGAGAGCACATACCTGTTGTATTGCTTTCTGATAGAAAATTCGCCTTATCATTAGACGAAAATTTCATATACGACCTATTGAACTTTAAAGGACATACTGTAACCGTTAAGAAAAAACCTCAAGACTTAAACTATGAAGGATAAAAACGGCATATAACAGCACATTGGCAATAGGCGGGGTTTCGTCTCCGCTTGACAGTTTTGTGGTAGCCGAAAGTTCAGTTCTCCGAACAAACTTTTGTGCTGAAAAGCCCGCCCATCGCCAATCTGCAAAACGTCAGGCTGTGAATAAACTCAATTTTTAATCTATTTCACTTATTTATTACTTGTAAAATTTATTTACACTTGTAATAATTCAATTTAACGCATGCATTTTTAATGATGTGATTTCTTTTCGCATAATTATCATGC
>JANMLV010000217.1:0-4010 GCA_031372705.1 Bacteroidota bacterium
GAAAACTAGTGAAAACAACTATTTTATTAGTGGAATTGTTAAAAGGGTTAAAATCAATCGCTTCAAAACTAATATCAATTGGCAGGCACGATTTAGCTAAAGCAAGCGGAGCTTTTGAATGAAATTGTCCTATTGTATGAAAATAACTAAAATGTTCCTTTTGGCAGTCACCCGAATGTTCAGTTGAGTTTTGTGCACTGCCTTCCGGGTGACAACAATCCGCAACTATTTGTTCTTCAGCACAACTGGAAGCATTGTTAATGCTACAGAATGCCGAACATGCATAGGATTGTAAAATGCTAGCTAACAAAACCAACCCTATTGCTTTTAACAAATATGACCTAAGTCTTACCATTTGAAGAATAAATATACGCATTTTGGTCAAAAAAGCAGTTTTTTAGCGCAAATATGACATGAGGCTAACAAACTATAAACTCGCAAAATTTTCAAAGCAAAAAACTTAAAAGAAAAGCAGTATTTTGCAAGAAATTTGAATATATGCGTCGACGCAAATTTGTAGGCCATTTAGGAGCATTAATTCCTGCGGCCTTATTATCACCTTCGTTTTTACATGCAATGGTTGCACCAAAACAAGCCTCCGGAAATGTTATAATTGTTGGAGCGGGTGCGGCGGGACTTTATGCTGCCAAAGTATTGAAAGTAGCCGGAATAAACGTAATTATTTTAGAAGCCTCAAACACACATGGCGGACGTGTTCGTCCTATACCCGGATTTTCAGATTTTCCTGTTGAAGCAGGTGCCGAGTTCGTACACGGAAAAGGAAATACTGCCGGCAGTCCGCCCTCATTTTTGTGGAGTTCTGTTAATGATTATAACTCAGATTTATTACTTGAGTTTGGCGAGTATAAAGAAATATACCAAATAGGTACAGGCTACGAAATTGACCCATATTGGGATGCCGGCTTAGAAGATGCATGGCAATTTTATTTGAATATGTATGCCTATACCGGCGACGAAGTTTTAATGAGCGATTATTTGTTATCAGAATATGGCATTGATGAAACGCATCCCTATTGGCATATTTATGAAGCTTGGATTGGTTCAGAATTTGGTACAACCATAAAACGAATTGGCATGAAAAGTATAGCCATTAGCGAAAATTTATGGCTCACCGGCGATAGGGATTTTTTATTGGATATTAGTTATTTAGAATTATTGGATACTTTATTTTTTAACGATGTGCTTGGTGATATTCAATACAATAAACAAGTAATAGGTGTAGATTATTCGGGATTAAATACAACAGTAACTTGTGCAGATGGCTCTAGCTATATTACAGATAAAGTTATCATAGCTGTTCCTTTGCCTATTTTGCAAGAAAATACGGTGGTATTTAATCCATTATTATCGTTTGTAAAATCAAATGCAATTAATACATTGCAAATGGGTGCAGGCATGAAATTAATCTTGAAATTTTCTACGAATTTTTGGGGCGATGATGTACAGGGTTTAACTATTGATGGATACACCTCCTATATTTGGGCTCCCGGTAAAGGAAAAACAGGCGGAACCGATAATGTATTAATTTGCTTTATTATGGGCGAAAACGCAGAATACATGAGTTCAATTGATGTCGGAGCAGTTGATGTTGCGCTTGCCGAATTGGATTTATTATTTAGCGGAGCAGCAACTGCAAATTTTGTAGATAGTTTTATTCAAGATTGGAGTCTGGAACCATTTGTTAAAGGTGCTTATTCTTTTCCTGCATTAAATACTTATTTAACCGAAACCGATACCACGCGCATTGATTTAGCATTGCCGGTAGATTGCAAATTGTTTTTCGCAGGTGAAGCTACAAGTAATAATCATCCCGCAACTGTTCACGGTGCATTAGAAAGTGGTGCGCGCGCTGCAGCTGAAGTATTGGAGTGCTTTACGTTGCCTGTGCAAGAATTAAATGCCGACACGCAGGTGGATTTATATGTAAATAATAATATCGCATATTTCAATATTATTACTCCATATATTGCAACCGCGAAACTTTCAATTATTGGCATTGATGGTAAAAAAATACAGCAGTTTTATTACGATAGAATACCTGCCGGAAATAATGTTTATCAATTTGATGTAAAAGAATTGTCGAATGGGATTTATGTAATTCAAGCAGATGTGAATGGCGTAATATTCAACCAAAAATTCGAATTGCACTAAAGCCTTTTGCTAAACAATAGCTAGCCATAAACACTTAAATGCCATTTATTTGGGAGAGGCACATTAGGTTAAATGCCTTGTTCCCTCTGCATTTTGGCGGTTTTACACGCATTAATGCTTAACACAAGTTGTAACTTGTTTATCTTTGCGGCTAATTATTATTACAAAACAATGTCACAACACTTTTCCGAACAAGAAATTATCCGTCGCGAAAGCCTTACAGCGCTCCGCAATTTAGGTATTGATCCCTATCCTGCCGAATTATTTGAAATTAGCCATACTGCAGACCATATCTTAAAACAGTTCCCTGCAAATCAGGAGGCTTTTAAAAGTGTGAGCATTGCCGGTCGTGTTATGGGTAAGCGCATTATGGGAAAAGCTGCTTTTGCTGTTATCCAAGATAGCTCAACCAAAATTCAGATTTATGTTAAGGGTGATGAAATTTGCCCGGGAGAGGATAAGACTTTATACGAAGAAGTATTCAAAAAGCATTTAGATATTGGCGACATTATTGGTGTTAAAGGATATGTATTCACAACCAAAACCGGCGAAACTACCATTCATGTAAGTGAATTTAAATTACTAAGTAAAAGTTTACGTCCATTGCCGGTTGTAAAAACAGATGCGGATGGCAATGTACATGATGCATTTACCGATTCCGAACAACGCTACAGAATGCGTTATGTCGATTTAATTGTAAATCCTGAAGTGCGCGAAGTGTTTATTAAAAGAACCAAGCTGATGAACACCATGCGCAACTTTCTTAATAGTTTTGGGTATATAGAAGTGGAAACACCAATTCTACAACCTCTTTATGGTGGTGCAGCCGCACGTCCGTTTAAATCGCATCACAATGCACTCGACATGACATTATATATGCGAATTGCCAATGAGTTATATTTAAAAAGATTAATTGTTGGCGGTTACGATGGCGTTTACGAATTTTCGAAAGATTTCCGCAACGAAGGCATGGATCGTTTTCACAATCCTGAATTTACGCAAATAGAATTTTACGCCGCCTATAAAGATTATTTATGGATGATGGATTTCGTGGAGGAAATGATAGAAAAAGTAGCAATCGAAGTTAATGGAACCACAGAAGTTCAAGTAGGAAAAAATATCATTTCATTTAAACGCCCGTGGAAAAGATTTACCATGTTTGAAGCAATTCAACATTTCACAGGAATTGATATTTCGAACATGAATGAAAGCGAATTAGTTGCTACAGCTAAACAATTAAAAGTACATGTAGATGGCACTATGGGCAAAGGCAAATTAATAGATGAAATTTTTGGTGAAACTTGCGAGCCCTTATTAATTCAGCCAACATTTATTACCGATTATCCGGTTGAAATGAGTCCGCTTGCCAAAAAACATCGCAGCAAAGAAGGTTTAGTAGAACGCTTCGAAGCAATTTGCAACGGCAAAGAAATGCTCAATTCATTCAGCGAATTAAACGACCCAATCGACCAACGTGAGCGTTTCGAATCACAACTCGAATTAGGTAAACGCGGCGATGAAGAGGCTATGCAATTAGATGAAGATTTTTTACGCGCATTGGAATATGGTATGCCACCAACTGCAGGTATTGGAATTGGAATTGATCGATTAACTATGATTATGACCAACCAACATGCGATTCAAGATGTATTATTTTTTCCTCAAATGCGACCGGAAACGAAATAGCCCTATACACTGCGGTTAGTGCATCGGAGGTGGTAGCACACTTTCGTATTTACATCATATTATTGTCTCCGAATGGGAATTTGTGTTCTTTTGTCTTGATACAAAAGAACCAAAAAATCAAGGCTGCATTGCTTTGCGCAAGTGCAGCTAAC
>JANMLV010000231.1:0-45107 GCA_031372705.1 Bacteroidota bacterium
CACGCCATGGTTGGTGTTTCTCACCGACCATTAATACGAAGCTACTATTATCAATCTTGGAATTAATTAGTGAATTAATTGTTTGCTCCGAATGTCAAACTAATTCAGGCATCAAATTTTGCTCAATTTTGCTCAATCTTGTTCAATGGCTGTTTAAATTATTTATTGCGCCCGCTCTGCCGAATCTCCCGATTCGGCTGTGGCTCCTTGCGGATTGCATCCGCTGGCGGATTTTTATTTATTGCACTAATTATAAATATGATGCAGGAGTTTAATTAATGAATTATTTTTTTGCTCCGAATATGATTTGTTACATGGGTCCCAAATTTTGTTCAATATTGCTCAATTTTGTTCAATGGCTGTTTAAATAAATCGCATATCTCAAACCAGAGCTATAAGTTCATTTTATTTTATAAATCTCACTATCGACTGCATTGAATTGTACAAGTTGAGCTAACTTCTAAATTTTGATAGTATTTACTAGGTAATTATTTTACAAATTGCATCACCTTGGTATCATCAAATATGTGCAGTATGCCGCTAAGGTTTTCGCCGTCGGCAGTAAATATGGTGTTTTTAAAATGCACTAAAGCGAGGTTTTGATTGGCAGCAAGTTCAAAGTAATTGTTGGTATTTGCTGCAGGTATTAATGTTGCGGGATTGTCATAATAAAATAAACAAGTCACAATAATTTTATCGATTTTATTGGCATTGAAATGGAAAGTATCTTGTGCTCCAACAACTTGTTCTTCTTCTTCACCGTCAACAATTATTTTAATGGTAGTTTCATTAAGCAACATTTTGTTATAATTTGGAAACAATATTTTAATGCCTTCAAAATCGCGTTTTTCGGAGTTTTCAATTGTGAAAGGCACTTGGCTATCATAGTCAGTATTTAAAACCACGGTATTTTTTCCCTCTAATTTCCAATTGCCATATCCATGCCTTTCGAGCGCGCCATAGCTAAAGAAAAATTCAAAGGTATTGTCTTCATTCAATTTTATGCCACAGCCCATTTCGTTCACGCCGGTTAGGTAATATTCGCCTGGTATATTCATAGTTGTGTTTTGTGAAGAAAGATAAGTAATGTTGAGGGTTAATGCAAATAAGAAAAAACATTTGACATGTTTTGCATAATTAATTTTGTTTATTTGAAAAGAAACATTACCTTTTCAGTGAATAAGATTCATTCTCTCATTTTTTAACCCAGTTTACATGAAAAAAGCAAAAATTTTGTACCGATTTATTCAAATCGCGATGTACAAAAATGGCTAAGCCATTTTTGTATTCTTTCTTATGAACCTCTCTTTGGTAAGCCATTTGAGGTCTTCCAATGCTAACCACTTAATACCTAATTACACGAACTATCTTATGCCTGATTCAACTTATTTGGATTCTTCAATTAATCAGGACTATCAATTTGGTGACACCGTAACCATATCAATTGATGGCTATGACACCGTGTTTAGCATATTTGAAGATACCACGGCTAATTTTTTTGTGATGGACCCCACAGCGATTTATTCCAACCCGTCAGGTATTGCAAATGAAGTAAATCTAGATTTATATGGCGTTAATGTATCCAGCATGTTTCAACATGCCCCTGAAGCTGCAAATGCTATGTATTCAGCCACAAAGGACCCTTGGACATTGTTGACTGAGCTTAAACCAAAAGTATTGCGGTTTCCGGATGGCTCAGGAGGAAAATTTTCAAGATTATTAGGCTCTGAAAACCTTGACCCGACCCAAGATGATTATGATACTTGGAATAGCGGTTATGGTTTTAACTTAGGCGAAATCATTCCTTACTATGATTTTACAGATGGGGTTATGGAAGATCCACCAATAGATGTTGACGATGTTATTGCTGATTACATTGCAGTTACTCTTAGCTTAGCTTGGATAGCAGAAGCTGACAGAGATGATTTTGAAACTTTAGTAGCTCAATACGTTAATGGCCAAATTAATTATGACCCTGAGGATTATGACTCAAAGTTTGAAGAGCCCCTTTATATTAATGAGTTTATAAGGTTAGTTCAACAAATTGAAGCTCAAGACCCAACTACAGAAGATGACGATTATAGGGTTGATGTAGTTTTATGTCTTGATGTAATAAATGAAACGGCTCAACAAAATTTGGCAATAATTAATTACCTGGTAAACGAACACAATATAAATGTAGTAGGGGTTGAAATTGGTAATGAAATTTATTCCAAGTTTTATGGCAGATGCATGGGATTTAAAGAAGATGGTTTTCCCGGTTCCGGCTCAGCATCGGCATTTGAACACTATTGGGATTATATAAATGGTGGCGATTATTCGACGCTAGGTTTTCCCGGATATTTTGATTTGTCGGTTGTATTACCTCCTGCAATGGAAGCGGTCGGCGCTCATGATTACATAGGTGTATTAAATAATAGTATTAGTGGCTTTTCTGATATTGCGTATGGTATACCGGCTGAAAACAATAAGTATGAAGGCGCACCTTTTATAACCAGTGCCGAAGCAGAAGATTTGTTGCCGGCAGGCGGCCCATTGCTGGAATGGAATGAGGATTTATATAATCATTACGGCAATTTAGAAGGCGCAGGTAATTATGCATTTGATGCCGTTATTTTGCATCCTTATTATACGCCGGTTTCTAATGGTGTAACCAATTTAAATTGGCGTGAAATTCCAATATGTTTAGATGCAAACGCAGCAACGGTTGATTTCGATTATTATACCGAATTGTGGGATTATGCAGCATATGATGAGGATTTGCGATGTGCATTTGATAAAATTGTTGGTGTAGGTGAAGCAACGGGTAATTTTAGAACATTAATAAGAACGCGACATAAACAAGCTTATTTAGAACACAATACGGTTTTACATTTTGATGAGTTTGACACTTATGGTAAAAAGCTCTGGACAACAGAATCAAACTTGTTGGACGTAGAAAAGGAAGCGGAATTGAACGTTCAACAGCGATTAAGTGCTTTTACTAATAGTTTTGTGCACACCTATTTGCTACAAGAGTGGTTCCTGAGAAATATTAAAATGAATTATTATCCTGAATTTGTAAATCCTAACTTTTATAATATAGCAACATGGCAAAATTTTATTGGTGGCAGTTCAATAGATTTTCTGTTTACTACAGATAAGCAAGATCAAATAGAACTTGGTGTATTGCCAACTGACCCATTAGATGCGACCGGATGTGACGAAGCTAAAATCGATGAATATTTTGCTGCCAGGACAACTTACTATACAATGGAATTATTAAGTCAAATTTCATCAATAGGCTTAGACTATTTGCCTAGTTCGGCAGTATTATTAATAACCAATTTAAATCTAGCCCCAACATTTTTTATTGATGATGACAGACAGTTTTTATACGTGTATTACACCAATATAAAGCCAACAGCACAAAAATATATTATTAACCCAACCAATTTGCTGGCATTTTATCCATATGCAGATGCAGTTAGGTTAGACCAATATCCTGTTAATATTTATAGTGTTGATGCGGAACAATTATATTCTACCTCCGGCAGAAGTTCATTATATGTATTATCTACAGACTATGCTTTATGTGAGGAAGAGGGGATTTATCCAAATCGATTTGAAATTGAAGATATAACAACTACACTAAATACTGCGGTTTGTTCAGGTTCGGTTCCACCGGGTGGCGTTTGTGTTTCGGTTCCGGCCTATTCGGCAGGCTATTTTAAAATTCAATTATCACCCTATGTGTTGCGATTGGGAGCAATGGAAAATATATTTAGTATATTCCCTAATCCGACATCCACTAGCTTCACAATTGCAAGCAATGCATTAATCGATGTTCAAGCGTCATTTAAAATAGAAATTATAGACATTACCGGTAAATTAATAGCAACACATAATGTAATTGAAGGGCAAAATATTGATGTTTCACAACTGCCGGTTGGCATTTATTCGGTTTTAATATATAATGCCTATAACCATATTGAATCGGAACAATTAATAAAGATGAAATAATGGTAAACTCGCAAAAAAAATACAGCTTGCAAGACTACTCTACATTTGCCATTACATTTCTTGCTATTCAAACAGTTGATGCTAAAGTCGTTTATACAGATATTGAACCTGATATTGTTTTAGACCATAATTTGCAATTTGCTTACGTTGATATGGACAATAGTGGTGTATCTGATTTTTGGTTTTGGAATGTCTCGTATTACACTTCATTCAGCGGTTTTGGAAATGTTAATTACATAGAAAAACTTTGGGCTGGCGCTGTTGGCACTTATGCAAATGAGATTGCAGGTATTACATCTTACCCGGTTAATTTAATTTATTTACCTTATGCCCTAGCAGAAGGCGAATTAATAAACAGCGACTTAAGTTTTCAAAATTGGTTGTATCAAAGAATGGCCTGGAAAATCAATCATATTGGTGAAACCGGCAGTGGTATGTATATAAATCTTCAAGATGAAGGCGGTTACTGGTATCCTGAACTTGAGGACCATTATTTGGGTGTTCATTTTCTGGATGAAAACGATAAATACCACTATGGATGGATAAGGTGCAGTGTTTTAGATACCGGCAGAACATTAATTATAAAAGATTATGCTTACGAACGTTTTGTAGATTCGGCAATTGTTGCAGGTGACTTAATAGGTGTTATACCTAATGTATCTTTTGACTCCAATTTCTTTCACACAGCAATTGAAGAGCCTACGAGCCAATTAACGAATTGTATTATATACAGCTTTGGTCAAACAGTTTATATTCATAATGCGTTACAAACTGAAAATTCAATTGGCAATATCTATACGGCAAAGGGGGAATTAATATATACAAATAAGTTAACTCAAACAAACACATCAATTGTGTTAACGCAACCCGCAGGTGTTTATTTTGTGGAAATTTTACAAAATGGAAATAGAAATGTAAAAAAAATAATATTACATTAATTTAAATGAGGATACTTAAAATATAAAATGTAAGTCAAAAAGTGTTTCATTTTACATTTTAAGTATCCTCATCTCACCACCGTTACATTCCCTTTTTTAGTAATTAATTTACCATTGGTAGCTGTAAATGTTATTACATAACCATAGGACCCAAGAGCAACAATTTCATTGTTAAATGTGCCTGTCCAGCCTTCGTTAATATCATCTGTTTCAAAAATTACTTCACCGTAGCGGTTAAATATTTTCATACTATAATCTTCTTCACTTCCAAAAATGATTACAGGTTTAAAAATATTATTTAATCCGTCGGGAACAATTGCATTGGGCACATAAATGCGTGGGCCTTGCTCTAAACACAGCACATTTGAAAATGACGACAGTTGTTCGTTAACGCCATTGTCGGCGCTGGTTAATTGATAAATACACTCTATTTGATAACAGAAATTATCTAATACATTTACGAATGCGGCAACATCGTCAATTATGGTGAATGTGGCTGCGCCAACGGTGGTAATGAGATTTAACCCTGCGCCATCATCTCTATAAATACGGTATTCAATTACGTTGCCATCGGTTATTTCAAAAGGGTTCCAATAGAGTGTGTTGGTGAAATTAGCATTGTCGTTTCCGGTTAATACTATTGTTCTTGCGTAACCGGAGGTGTCATTATTATTGCAACTGTCTATGGTAATTGCACGATAATAAAAACTAATTGCATTGGTGGCAATACTGTTATCTAAATAATTATCAATGGCAGGTGTTGGTGCACCAATTGGTGATGTAAATAAGTTTACAAATGTTACATTATCGGTGCTGCGTTGCAAGCTTACTTTTTCTAAATCGGCTGCCACATCGGGATACCACTCAATGCCAATTTGTGTAGGACTGTTAACGGTTACATTTCGCATAACGGTATAATTGGCCGGTACAACTATATTTACAACTATGCATATTTCATTTGATTCGGAAACAGCGGTACCATCTGCACGCAGTGCTTTAACTGTAACACAAACATTATCGCCATCATTTAATCCTACCAGCGAATAATTGGTGGTGGTATTTGGAACATTATCTACAAATGCAGTTCCGGTAAAATTTCTATCTGCCCAAATCTCATATTCAAATACGCCGGCGGCCCAGGTGTCGTATAAATTCCAATTCAATAAAATTTCGTTGCTGCAATTTATTTGTTGTCCGCTTAAAAAAACGGTGTGATGGGAGTTATTATTAAACGGTCCAATATTATCGCAGGAATCTCTAGCAGCTATTGTATATGTTTCTATTTGCGTACTTGGCAAACCGGTTAGGTCGGTATACGAAGTGGTAAAACGACCATAAACAGTTGCAATTGGGCTAAACCCTGCATTGTCGCGATAAATAATATAGGAATTTGTTTCCGGAGATGTAGATGGAATCCAATTTATTTGTGATAATCCACCTGTTACGGTAACGAAATCTATTTCCGGTGCAAGTGGATCAAGGTTATCCAGCGTGTCGCTAATCGTCATGGTATATCCGGCGCAATTATACACGGCTACAATATAATAATACCAAGTTACTGCGGTTCCATCGGCACCAACATGGGTAAATGAAGTAGTGCCAATAGCAGCAATGCTTGTTAGTAGAACATAAGGGCCCGCAATATTGGTTGATGCATAAACTTGATATTCAACAAATGGACCACAAGGTTCTGTTGATGCAGCCCAAGTGAGGGTTACATCACCATTAATTTGTGTTTGAGCACATAGTAAAGTTGCGGGAATGGTAGATTGTGCTTGAGCAGAGTACAATAAACCACTAAAAACAAGGAGGAGGCAATATTTTAATAGTTGTTTCAAGGTCGCAGTGTTCAGTAAAAGTAACGCAAATTTCGGAAAGAAATTTTATAGCACAGGGTTCTTTTGATGGATTGGGGTATTTGCAAAAGCAAAGGACTTGCCGTTTATGACAAGTCCTTATATAAATTTTACTGTTACAATATGTTAATCGCGTTTACCGCATACTACTTCTTGCATGGTTTCATAATCGAAATATTTATTGGCGAGTTCCATTAAGCGTGCAGATGAAACTGTTTTGATTGCGTTTGCCAATCCATCAAAATAAGATGTTGTTAATCCGCTCATCACCATATTTTTGATAACGTTAATGCGATTATAAGGTCCATCGGTAGCGCGTAAGAGGCCACCCATCATATAATTTTTAATGATTGTTAATTCCTCATCGTCGATAGGAACGGTTTTAATTAAATCCATTTCTTTATATACTTCTGCAATTGCTGCGGCGCATACTTCGTTACCCACTTCTGTTTCTATTGAAAAATAACTGCCGTGTACAAAATGAATTACTGATGAGTGAATGCCATAAGTGTAGCCTTTATCTTCGCGAATATTAGTCATTAATCGGGAGCCAAAATAAGCACCGAAGGCCGTGTTTAAAATATTAAATTCCGGAAAATCAGGATGTGTTTTTGAAATGGCCAAGGTGCCGATACGTACTGATGATTGCACAGAATCATCTTTATTAATAAAGTGTTTGTATTCAGATGAAGTATGAATAGATTTATCGGTTGCTGAAATAATTTTTCCTTGTTTAGGATATTTTCCAAAATGTGTTTCTACCATCTGCATAATATCATCAGAAACTTTTCCGGCGACAAAAATAGTTGCAGCACCGGGACTATAATGTTTGCGATGAAAATCAATAAGTTTGTTGCGCTCTATTGCATCGAAAGTAGATTCTGCAACGGCATATCCATAAGGATGTTGTTCGCCAAACAAAACGGCATTAAATTTTCTGTTCGCATGAAAATCTGTGTTTTGCGCATTGATTCTCAATTTTTGTTTTTGCTTTTTAACGAACAATTCTAATTCGTCATCAGGGAATGAAGCATCTAATAAAATTTCTTCGGCAACAGGAATTATTTTGTCGAGATGTTTTACTAAACAAAAAATAACCATCGAAGTATAATCAACACCAGATTCTATATCGAGATGTGCACCATATAATTCGGTGATATCCGCAATTTGTTTTGCCGTTTTGGTGGAAGTGCCTTTTCGCATTAAATTACATACAGCCCTGCTGATGGCGGGTTGCGGCTCATACCAGCGACCGGCGGGGAAACGCAATTCTATTTTTATTAAATCATCTTCCGAGCTGCTTACATAGTAAACATCAACACCGTTTGATAATTTTAATTGCTTGTAATTATTTATATCGAGCCTGTCAATTAATTGTAAATCGGGCGCTGTAATTCTGTTCGTCATCATGGTTTAAATATCCTTTCCGTAATATAAAGTACTGCATTTATCGGCAGTAAGCATTTGTTGTGCAATAGTATGAATATCTGCCGAAGGCACTTCTAAAAAGCGGTCGATTTCGGTGTTAACTAAATCTGCTGAAGATAACATTTCGGCTGCTGCTAATATTTCAGCTTTGTTCATTACGCCAACATTATTTCCTGCAATATCCATTTCAACCGTATTTTTTACACGCAATAATTCAGTGTCGTTAATAACAGATTGTTGAATTTTATCTATTTCTTGTTGAATACCTTTTTCGGCTTGCTCATAGGTTATATCTTCAGCTAATTTGCCTGTAATAATAAACATACCCGTATCAATACTTCCGGTTATATATGCAGCAACATCAGTAAATAATTTTGTTTCTTTTTTGAGGGCATGTTGCAAGCGGGATGATTCGCCAAGGCCTAAAACATCACTCAATAAATTAGTTGCATAATATTTTGATTCAACACGACCCGGCATTTTCCATGCCTTATAGATTACATTAACCGGTACATCTTTTTTTACTGCTAAAAATTTAGAAGTGGTTTGTTCAGGTTCAATGGGAAGATTGCGTTCGAAATGATTTCCTGAAGGAATATCTCCAAACCATTTCTTTGCCAATTCCAATGCCTTTTGTGTGGAAATTCCACCTGAAATAGACAGAATGGCATTGTTTGAACGATAATATTTATAGAAAAAATTTTCGACATCGGTTAAAGTAGCATCTTGCACATGTTTTAATTCTAAACCGATAGTTGGCCATTGGTATGGATGTTTTTCGTACACCAGCTTGCGCAACTTATGCCAAACATCGCCATAAGGCCTATTGATATAATGTTCCTTAAACTCCTCACAAACCACGTTGCGCTGCACGTTGAGCGATTTTTCGGAAAAGTCCAGTTTCAACATTCTATCACTTTCGAGCCAAAGTGCGGTTTCTATGTTAGAAACGGGCAAAATATCGTAGTAATTGGTGAGGTCGTTGCTGGTATAGGCATTGTTGGTGCCGCCTGCTAGTTGTAACTCAGTGTCAAAATCCGTTATATTTTCGGAGCCCCCGAACATTAAATGCTCAAAAAGGTGGGCAAAACCGGTTTTTTCGATGGATTCGTCGCGAGCACCTACTTTATATAATACATTCACCGCGCAGAGCTGGGTGGTATGATCTTCGTTGATAATAACGGTTAGTCCGTTATCGAGTTTAAAAGTTTGAAAAGCTATCATATTGCTGCAAAGTAACATAAAACTGTGGTATAGCGTTCAAATGATTCATTCAAGTATGAATATTCTACTTATCCTGCTTATGAAAAAGGAAAAGATATTATATTTGCACTCCCTAAACACAAGGGCCTATAGCTCATTCGGTTAGAGCAACTGACTCATAATCAGTAGGTGCTTGGTTCGATTCCAAGTGGGCCCACAAAGACGGTCTTAAGGCTATAGTGCTAAGGCCGTCTTTTTTTCTCAAAACTTTGCTTTTACGTGCACACTCGTTTATTTCGCCACAAATTGTAGACATTTTATCTGAATCCCGTAAATACGGTTTACGATTGTTCCTGGCTTACCGATATTTAGATAAACCACAAGTTGAAATTAAATTACCAATACTTGGAAATGTGCAGGGGCGGATTTGTTTCAGAGTTGGAACAACTTGAACGGAGATTCTTGCATGTGAATTTTTACTGCTTTTTTACATAAGGATTTCGATATTTTAAAAAATTTTATTTTTATTTGAAAATGTTAGTTAATGGGGCTTCAAGCAAGCAGTTTAATGCATTTCTGAGAGTAGAATGAGCTTAAATGTCGGCTCTAAATAATTTGCTGGCATTACGAATTTATTATCCCTGTTTGCTATTTCTTCGCAATATTGATTCGTAACTATAAATAGTGAATTTGTATAAATCATTTGTCATTTCTCAATTAAATTTATATATTCGTGGTTGCAATAAACTAGTTTACATGATGAGATAAAATCTTGTTTATTAAAAATAAAGGCGCTTAAATGCTTTCTCTTTAGAAAACTGGTAATTTTTGACGATTTGCAATGAGGATTAATCGCTCACGCTAAAGCGTGTTTTTTAACTTTTGTAGATCGGAGATATTGGTGACTCTAAAGTGGAGTTATGTGTTCCGTTTCGTTTTTTATATACACCTAAGCAATCAATCATTAACCTCAAAAACAACATTATGAAACCTAAGCCAATCCAACCCATCCATCTCCGTAAGCTCACGTATTTAGTAGTATGCATGTTTACTGTTAGCTATTTACTGAGTATGAATCATGTAAACACATTTATTTTTTCTGATGTATTTAAAAGTGCCCTCATTACAGATGATACGATTCCACCTGTGGGAGAGGAAATGCCTGATACAATCGGACTTGTTCAGGAAACAATCATTGATGGAATAGATACGGTGTGGTATTTAGGATATGAAGAAAGTAATTATAATATTGAAGGGATGAAAATAGGATTACTTGATTCTTTTATTACAATCAATTTAGGAAGTCAGAAAAAAGCTGTTCAAAAAAATTTATTCGGATTTGCAACAGCAGGAATATTTTCAAAAAATCAAATGCCTATTAATATTTTGCCGGCTGATACGTTTTCTATTGATCAATGGCAATGGACAAGTGATTTACAACCTCAGGTGTTGCGATTCCCCGGAGGAGCGGAAAGTAAATTCATGGATGTTCTGACTGGCCCGGGATATGGCTGGGATATTGCAACTATAGCTCGTTATTATGATATGACTGATAGTGTCTTAGATTTGCCAACATATGCTGAAATTTTAGCTGATGGAGATACTGTAGCTTATTTAACAGATTGGATGGATCTTTCCTATACCACTGAATATGGCAACTATTGGGAAAAATGGATAACTCAAAATAATCTTGATTCAACTCATAAATATATTGATGACTTTATTGAATTAGTGAAGAAGATTGAAACTGAAAATGGCACCATAGTAAACGTAGTTTATTGTTTAAATATTTTTAGTAATACAGCTACCCAATGTGTGGATATAATTAAATATCTCCGAGATTCAACGATAAATCATATTTATCCGGTCACTGTCATAGGTGTTGAGATGGGAAACGAGCCATATTTTGATTATTCTCGATTATTAATGGGGTGGGAATCATTTGAAGATTATTGGGATTACCTTAATGGTGTGAATAGTGTTGATGCGGTGTATGAAGATGTATTGGGAGATTCGCTTTGGGATGATAATGATTTTATTGGAGCGTTTAAAAATCATTTATCATTTACCTGTCCTGTGGGTATTCCTGCAGAAAATCTTCATGATCCTGATAAAGCATTATTCACTCCAAACGAAGTAGATGATGGTTTAAGAAGTATTGATGAAAATTGGAATTCTAAATTACGAGAAAAGTATAACGTAAAAGAATTTATTTTAGAGGCAATGCCTGCTAAACGTTACGCATTTGATGCTGTTATTCTTCATCCCTATTATGATACTCATAATTGGAAAGATGTCCCCCTTACTAGTTTGGACTCAACATACGTCTGCAATTTAGATGACACTATTGCAACGAATGATGAATGGTTGTTTGGCATATTTGATGAAAGGCTTGAGCCAACCTATGACACCATTCGTATCAATTTTAGGAAGTTTTTGAAAGTGAAATACAAAGAGTCCTATGATGACCATAGAGATACACTTTTATTTTATTCGGGAGTTCCGCATCCAAAAGAATTGTGGGTAACGGAATGGAATTTTAAAGATCAGGATCCGTCATTAAGGCCGGGTCAATTGAATAGAGTAGGTGTTTTTTCTCACGGCTTTATGCACGGGTATAACGTTTTCGAATGGTTTTTGAAAGATGTGAAGCATAATTATGATTCAGGTTATAGGACAAACTTTCATACAATTTCAACCTTTCACAATTTAGCAGGTGGAGGAACAAATGCAATGATGCATCCAGCTACCAATCAAGAACTGGATACGCTGGGGAAACTCTTTTATCCCTATGACGAACCCGATGATTCATCTTTTAGCAGAAATTACCTCATTAAAATGACAACATGGTTTGCTTTTGAATTTTTAAGTGAGATACCAAAAAATGATTTGAAATTGTTGCAGGCAAATTACACAATCGGAAGTAAGTCTGTAAATGTTCAGCCGACAGTTTTCATTGACCCTGATCAGAATTTTCTCTACATTTATTTTAGTAATATTAGGGATACGACACAGCTATACACGATCAATACTTCGGGCACATTTGGGGTATATGTTGATGGAGGGAAAATTCAAGTTGTAGATACCGCAGAAATTTATTGTATTGATGCATTAAAACCATATTCGACTTCAGGAAAAGGAAATGGAACGCTGTATAAATTGAATGAAACATATGCACTCGCGGCTGACACAACGTGTTCCGAACCATATCCGTGGGAAATAAGAAAAATAGATACACTTATTAATGAACCTTGGGGTGATTCTTTACTTACGCTAACAGCTCCGGCTTATACTTACGGCTACTTTAAAATTCCGATTCGTGCATATTACCCCCTAAAGCTTGATGAAGAGGAAAGTCATTATGATTTGAAGGTGTATCCAAATCCGACAAATAATGCAATTACAATTATAGGACTACAGGACAATTCCGTTATTCAAGGTAAATTGCAAGTCAAAGTGATAAATGTTACCGGTAGCATTTGTTTGGAAACAGAGGCTTTAAGTGGGGAGAGGCTTGACATATCGAGTCTGAGTTATGGAGTCTATCAAATAATCATTAAATTTGAAGATGGCAATGTAGCCGTTGGAAAGTTAATTAAACAGTAAGTTGAAAAAATCAAAATTTCATATAAAAGAATATTCTGTATTTGCCGCATCCTTTTTATTCACTCAAAATGATGCAAGGACGGAAGTGATTTATGGAGACATTATACCTGATACTTTGATTAATGTGGATTGGGAATCTTTTGATCTTGACTTGAATGAAGATGGAATTAGTGATTTCAGATTTTTAAAGAGGTCTTTATCTTTCACAGATGCAACATATGGGGGAGATTCCTTTACAAATCGCTTCAGTGCACAGTATTTAGGGCCAGTGATTTTCGGGAATTTAGTTGCAGGTAGTCTTCATGTTGTTTTTCCATCCTATGGTGGTTTCACGGTGTATTTACCATATGCTCTTGCACAGGGTGTATTGATTGATCAGAATAGTCTTGAATTTCAAACAGCCGGTGTTCAGACATTAGCTTATAGGTTCAGAGGTGATAATTCTACTTATTATCCACATGGCGGTCATTGGTATCCGGAAGTGTTTGATCATTATTTAGGGTTATATTTTAAAGATACTGTTGATTGTTACCACTATGGTTGGGTTCGATTGGACATAAAAGATTCTGGACGTGAAATTGTCATAAAAGATTTTGCATACGAAACGGAGTGCGATCAACCGATATTAGCAGGTGACACGATCAGTTATATTGATGTCGTAGATGAAAATAAATTGAATGCAGTAGTCTATAGCTTCGACAATACGATTTATGTAAAGGTGAGCGAACTATCAGATGATTTGCAAATATCTGTTGCCGATATAACCGGAAAAGAAATCTATTCAAATTCATTTCACGTCCCCTCTTCAAGTTTTGTTATTGATCAACCTTCGGGAATATATATTGTAAGTATTTTTTCCGACGAAAAAAGATATTCAAAGAAAGTATATATCAACTAATTTTAACTTAGTGTTTTCATGGGAATTCCCGATAAAGTCGAAAGACCGAGTCGGGGTTTTTGTTTTATAGTTCTTTCAAGAAAAAAATATCTTTATGGAAATTTAAATAGAATAAGAAAACGGATAAAGAAAAGAAAGGAGCTTCCTCAGACTTACAAAAGCATAGGCGTTGTGCAGTCCGGTTACCTTTACGGATGTTTTTATTTTGAACCACAAGCATAACATCTTAAATTAGTACAATATTTTCATTGTAAAATGATTTCGAAAAAGGAATTCAAAGCATTATCTGAAGAACAAAAACCTTAGTAGCTGCAGAAGTATTGTTTTTCAATATTTGTCTTCAGTAATCTAACTTATTCTATTTGAGGTAAATATGCAGGATTTTAATTCAAAAAAAGGCTTTAGCTCAAGTTTTAATTGGTTCGATACCTGTAAGGGCAACTCAACCAAAGTGCCTAAGTGTCCTTTTTTTGTCCGGTAAATGCCCCGACATTACTTGCCCAACTCGTTAAATTCTCATTTCGCGAACCCAATCCATTTTTCTTTGTTTTACCTTTGTAATTATGGAGCTAGGTAAACTTTATCAAAAAGCCTTAAATCTGGAATTCCTGTCTGTGGAGGAAGGAATGTTTCTGTTTGAGCATGCACCAACTGCCGAATTAATGGAAGTTGCCAATACTATCCGCAAGCGAAAAAAACCGGGCAACAAAGTAACCTGGATTATCGACCGCAATTTAAATACGACCAATATTTGTGTTGCCAATTGCAAGTTTTGCAATTTTTATCGGGTTCCGGGACACGCAGAGGGTTATATTACAGACAAGGAAACTTATCGCTTAAAAATTGAGGAAACCATTAAATATGGTGGTGAGCAATTATTATTACAAGGTGGGCATCATCCCGATTTAGGGTTGGAATTTTATACCAAAACATTTCGTGAAATAAAGGAAATGTTCCCACAAATTAAATTACACTCTTTAGGTCCGCCGGAAATTCATCATATTGCTTCATTGGGTGGATATACTTATGAATATGTATTAACAGAATTGCAAAAAGCGGGTTTAGATTCATTGCCGGGAGCAGGAGCAGAAATATTAGTGGACAGGGTTCGCAAAATTATTTCAACAGGAAAATGCACAAGCGATGAGTGGTTAAATGTAATGCGCGTTGCACATCAATTAAATATTACCTCGAGTGCAACAATGATGTTCGGGCATATTGAAACTATTGAAGAAAGATTTTTGCATCTCGAAAAAATTCGTCAAGTACAAAGTGAAAAACCTGAACATGCAAAAGGATTTTTAGCATTTATTCCATGGACATTCCAAGATGTAGATACAACTTTGAAAAAAATCCGTCGCGCAAAAAATGATACTACACCCGATGAATATATTCGCACAATTGCACTTTGTAGAATGTTTTTACCAAACATCGAAAATATACAAGCAAGTTGGTTAACTGTTGGGAAAAATGTTGCGGAAATTTGTTTGCATGCAGGCGCTAATGATTTTGGCAGTATTATGATTGAAGAAAATGTTGTAAGTGCTGCAGGCGCTCCGCATCGATTTACATATAAAACTATTCAAGACTCCATTCGAGATGCAGGATTTGAACCGCAATTGCGCAATCAACAATATGAAGAAAGAGCAATACCGGAAAATATTGTTGAACAAGTAATTAATTATTAATCGCATTAAATCAAGTTGCACTCTTAAAATTTAATAATATGAAGCATAAAATTTTATATTTATTTTTATTAATTGCAACTACAGCAAATGTATTTGCACAGTCGCATCAAGCCGGAACGATATCCTTTCAAACAGGAGCAGATTTTGGCGTGCATGGAACCGTGTATACAAGTCGTTTTGCCGGAATTCAATTAGAAAAAGATACCAGCGCAGCCGTGACAAATATGTTTGCTTTTTCGGCGCAGTATAGCCCGCTTACTTGGGTTTCGGGAGGATTGAGTTTTATTTATGGTTCTTACATAGAAGATACAGCCGACTTGGGTGCAAACGGAAATAACGTCGGCGCAATTTCACTCGATATTCGACTGTATCCGGTAAATACCGAAAAATTTAATTTATATATCGGTCCTGAGTTTGGCTATTCTTTTTTGCAAATAAGTAGGGTAAATCCGGGTTTGGGCGGATTAGAGGAAGTATATAATTACAGCGGTTCACACTTTGGCGCCAACCTTGGATTTAATTGGTATTTTGCTTCATTTGTCGGTGCATTTATGCAATTGGAATACACTAGAAATGGGTTTACATTAAACGAGTATACTATTGGTGGTGAACCTTTCGACCTAACCAATTTTGATGCTACGCTTGACACCTTTAGTGCAGGTGTTCGTTTGGGCTTGAGTTTTAAAATAAATTAATTTATTGATTTATTTTAAGGAAACAGCGGTTGTTACATTTTCCAAAACGCTAACTTTACACTATGCGTAAACTTTCTGCGGATATTATTTTTCCTGTTCACACCTTGCCCGTTTCCGATAGTGTGTTATTAATTGAAGATGATGGAAAAGTAATTGGCATTTTCCCAAAAACAGATTTTGAACCATCAACCATTCAACATTTTGCGGGCGCACTTGTTCCGGGTTTTGTAAATGCGCATTGTCATCTTGAATTATCACATTTAAAAGATAAGTTTCCCGAAAAAACCGGCTTGCCTGAATTTTTAAATTTGGTTACTCAAAAGCGAGATACTTCGCCGGAGGCAATTCAAGAAGCAATGCAAGCTGCCGAAACGGAAATGATTAATAATGGCATTGTTGCTGTTGGCGATATTTCAAATAAATCAGATTCGTTTCAAATAAAATCGAACCGAAAATTATATTACCACACTTTTGTCGAATTAATTGCCTTTAATCCTGAACGTGCAACTGTTGTAATGAAAGAAGGTGAAGCGTTGCTTTCATTGGCAAGAAGTTTTGGTATCCATGCATCATTGGCTCCACATGCAACTTATAGTGTTAGCCCCGATTTAATACGAAGTATCAGTAACAATTGTTGTGATCGCGGTAAGCCCACATCTATTCACATGTTGGAAAGCAACGATGAGAATGAATTTTATATACAAGCAACAGGGTTGTATCGAAAATTATATCGCGACATAAATATTGATATCAAGCATTTTCACCCAACGGGAAAAAATGCGTTGGAAAGTTTGTTGCCACATTTTAACAAAGCAGTAAATACATTATTAATTCATAATACCATTGCCACTTCGTGGGATGTTGAATGGGCTGAAGATTTACATCCTAATTTATTTTGGTGTTTTTGTCCGCAAGCAAATTTATTTATTGAAGACAGGTTACCCGATGTGCCTATGTTAATGCAGCACGCGCAATATATATGTATAGGAACCGATAGTTTGGCTTCCAATCACGGGCTTTCCATATTGGCTGAAATGCAAACAATACAGCAAAAGTTTCCCGAGGTGAAATCGGTCGATTTAATTAGGTGGGCAACCTTGTATGGAGCAAAAGCGTTAGAGATAGATGACCAATTTGGTTCTTTTGAAAAAGGAAAAAGACCCGGTGTTAACGTGTTAGAAGGCATCGACAACGCTCGAATGACACTGGAGTTTTCCAAAATAAGGCCGGTCTTGTGACATTTTTCTGCTTTCTCGGCTAATTATTGTAGCCGAACCTCAAAATTCTCCGTTTTTTGTTGCTTGTTAAATAAGGCTTATTCATCCTGGAAATAACCCCTTTCGTCTAAAATGTAGCAATAATTGTATGTCTGCACATCAATTTTGCTCCCGAAACCCCCTATTTATGACCAGAATGTTAAATAATGATAAAAACTATGGAAACTTTTGAACAATATTTGGTTTCCTGAGTTTCGTGTACATACCTTTGCAGCAAATTATGAGTGAAGAAGTTAAAATAATTGAGCGATGTGAAAAATTATTCATGCGTTACGGCATAAAAAGCGTAACAATGGATGATGTTTCACGTGAGTTGGGTATGAGCAAGAAAACGTTGTATCAGTATTTCGAGAACAAGGAAGCGCTCATTCACAAGGTCACAATGAATCATTTTGCTTGTCAGAACAATATGGTTGGGCAGGTTATTCATAAGGCAAAAACGGCTATAGACGAAATGATAGGCATTTCAAATTGGATGAATACTATGAGTAAGAACATTAATCCAAGTTTGTTATTTGATTTGCGCAAGTACCATCCACAGAGCTGGCAGGTGTTTATTGACCATCGCAACAACGAAGTGTATAATCACATCAAGCACAATTTGGAGCGAGGCATGAAAGAAGGCATGTATAGGGCAGATTTAAACACAGAAATTTTAACGCGTATTTACATTGCAAGAATGGAGATGTTTTTAGATTCGGAAATTTTTCCATTAGAAAAATTTCCACCCGAAAAAACATTTAACGAATTCATGAACTATCATATTCGCGGATTAGCATCGTCAAAAGGAATAAAATATTTAGAAAAAATAAAATCAGAAAACAATGGCATATAAACTCAAAATGTTTTTAATAGCCTGGACTATTCCATTTGCTGTGATGGCTCAAACACAGCAATATTCGCTTCAGCAAGCGTTGGAATACGGAATTAAAAACAACTCACAAATTTTAACATCCGAATTGGATGCACAAGATGCACAGATTACGGTAAACAATCGCATTTCAAGCGGATTACCGCAAGTAGATGCAAAGTTGGATTATCAGAATTTTTTCGTTTTACCAACATCCTTATTACCTGCTGAATTTTTTGGCGGAGAAGCCGGCGATTTTATCCCGGTTCAGTTTGGTGTAGAACAAAATATGACGGCTTCAATTTCGGCATCACAACTTTTGTTTAATGGCGCATTTATAGTTGGCGTTAGCGCGGCAAAGGAGTATGCGCTATTGGTTCAAAAGCAATCGCGCTTAGCAGAAACTGAAGTAAAGAAAAACGTAGAAACGGCTTATTATTCTGTTTTAATTGCGAAAGAATTTGAGAAACTATTGCAAAAAAACATCGACAACTTAAGTGCAGTTTTATTTGAAGTTTCGGAAATGCAGAAGCAAGGTTTTGTTGAATCGGTAGACGTAGACAGGTTAACGATGAGCAAGTTAACACTAAACGGTCAGCTTCAAAACGCAGTTCGTCAGTCGGAATTAGCTAAAAATTATTTAAAATTTACGATGGGTCTCGACATGGCAACGGCAATAGAATTAACCGACACCATTGGTGCAATGACCACCGTTAATTTAACCGGAACCAACTACTTAACCAGGCCTGAATTTGGCATTTTGCAAAGTACAGTTGCACTAAATGAATTAAATGTGAAGTTGAATAAGGCGATGTTTTTACCAACATTAGTAGCCTATGGTTCTTATTCACAAAATGCTCAGCGCAACAGTTTCGACTTTTTAAATAGTGATGGACAGTGGTTTGAAACAGGATTATTTGGGTTAACATTATCGGTTCCAATTTTTTCGGGAATGGAAAGAAAAACGGGTGTTCAATCTGCGCAAATTGCACTTGAAAAAGCAAGAATTACTCAAAGCAATGCAACGCAAGGAATATTACTTGAAGTAGAAAAAACAAAAACAGATTACTTGAATGCCGAGAACGATTTAAATGTTCAACAACAAACAATTGAACTCGCACAAAAAATATACAACACGGCATTAATAAAATATCGCGAAGGTGTTGGTTCAAGTCTCGAATTAAATAATGCGGAAAGTACATTATACCAAGCACAGGGAAGTTATATCAGTGCCATGTTTAATTTACTGAATGCAAAAACCGCTTTAAACAAATCATTAGGATATTATTAAAACTTACATACTATGAGAAAGACCTTATTATATTTAACCGTAGTCCTATTTCTTGCATCATGCGCTGCTAAAGAGTCAGACGATAAGCAAGCTGAATTGGAAAAATTGAAAAATGAAAAAGCTGAAATTGAAGATAAAATTACAGCGCTAGAAAAAGAAATTGCCATAAACGATACTACAGCAAAAGTGCCGGGCGGAGAATTAGTAATTGTTACTGAAATTCAACCCCAAGCTTTTACACATTACATTGAATTTCAAGGAAAAATTGATGCCGATGAAAATGTTATGGTAACCCCACAAATTCCGGGTGTTATTGATGCCGTTTATGTAGTTGTTGGTCAGAGTGTATCAAAAGGTCAAGTGCTTGCAGAAACAGATAACGATGCAATGGTTAAAAACATTGAGACTTATGAATCACAATTAAATTTTGCTAAAGAAGTATTCAACAAACAAAAAGCTTTGTGGGATCAAAAAATTGGAAGCGAAATTCAATATTTATCTGCAAAAAACAATGTAGAAACGTTGGAAAAAAGTATTGCTGCCGCAAGAGAACAATTGTCGGCTACAAAATTAGTTTCTCCAATTTCAGGTATTGTAGATGCAGTTGATTTAAAGGTAGGCCAAATTGGTTCTCCGGGTTTTCAAGGCATTCGCGTAGTTAACATGAGAACTTTAAAAGCAAAAGGAGAAGTTTCTGAATCGCACGCCGCGCTGGTTTCATCGGGCGACAATGCAAAGATTATACTCACAGATATTAATAGAGAAATTGACACTAAAATTTCTTTTGCATCAAGTGTTATAAATCCTCAAAGTCGCACATTTACGGTTGAAGCTAAATTGCCATCTGAAAAAGATTTAAAGCCAAATATGATTGCTGTAATTAAAATAGCTGATTATGAAGTTGAAAAAGCAATAGTTGTAGATTTAAATATGATTCAAAAATCTGTAGATGCAAGTTTTATTTACATTGCTGCAGAAGAAGGCGGCAAAAAAATTGCACAGCGCAGAATGGTAACAATAGGTAAAATTTACGATGGGATGGCTGAAATTACTTCAGGTTTGTCTGCGGGAGATAAAGTTATTACGAGCGGTTATCAAGGTTTGATTGCCGGAGCTGAAATACAATATTGATTAAACAAGCTGACACTAAGCATTCTACCTTTAAGTAAAATGAAGATTGTTGGAAAAAATATTCAAAAATGAAAAACGTATTCAAGGAATTTAAACCTTCGAGTTGGGCAATAGATAATAAAACAACCATTTTTATTATAACTATTATGCTCACCATTATGGGTATCTCAACCTATAATGCTTTACCAAAAGAGTTATATCCGGATGTTACCATGCCCACAATTTATGTGGCAACAATTTATCCGGGATCCTCACCGGTAGATATGGAAAACCTAATTACCAAGCAATTGGAAAAAGAGATTGGGTCTATAAGCGGTATCAATAAAATAATTAGCAATTCAGTGCAGGATTTTTCCAGCTTGCAAGTTGAATTTGTGTCAGGAACAGATATTGATGAAGCTAATCAAAAAGTTAAAGACGCTGTTGACAAAGCAAAGCCAAGTTTACCAAGTGATTTGGATCCTACATTCGGACCAAATGTGCAGAAAGTAGAGTTTTCGGATTTGCCTATTATGCAAGTAAATGTTAGTGGTGATTATGATTTGGCCACTATTAAAAAATATGCTGAATTAATTCAAGATGAAATTGAAGAACTACCGGAGGTTTCAAAGGTAGATATCATTGGTGCACCTGAGCGTGAAATACAAATCAATGTAGATATGTATAAAATGCAGGCTGCCATGGTTACGATGTATGATATTTATGCGGCAATCAGCAATGAAAACCGAATAGTATCAGGCGGAACAATTAAGGTGGAAGATATGCGCCGTTCAATTACAGTAAGTGGTGAATTTGATAATGTAGAACAGATTAGCAACCTTACTATTAACAACGCAAATAGTTTTCCTATATATTTAAAAGACATTGCTGAAGTGCAAGATGATTTTAAAGAGCAAGAAAGTTTTGCACGCTTAGACGGGAAAAAAGTAATTACCTTAAACGTTGTTAAAAAAAGTGGCGAAAATTTGATAGAAGCATCTGATAATATTAATGCATTATTAGTTGAGCTTGAAAAGAAGGAAATACCAAATGATGTAAACATTACTGTTACCGGTGACACATCAACACTAACTAGAACTCAGGTTGCAGATTTAATTAATACTATTATTATTGGATTTATTCTGGTTACTATAGTGTTAATGTTTTTTATGGGTGCCACCGATGCAATGTTTGTTGGTTTATCGGTACCACTTTCTATGTTTATTGCCTTTATTGTGTTGGATTTATTAGGTATATCTATGAACTTAATTGTATTGTTCGCATTCCTTTTAGGATTGGGAATTGTTGTGGATGATGCAATTGTTGTAATTGAGAATACACATAGGATTTTTGCAAACGGTAAAGTGCCAATCAAAACAGCCGCAAAAAACGCAGCAGGAGAAGTTTTTCTTCCGGTTTTAGCAGGTACAATGACAACCCTGGCACCGTTTTTTCCATTGTTGTTTTGGCCGGGAATGATTGGGTCATTTATGAAAGGTTTACCTATCACATTAATTATTACACTGACAGCTTCCTTATTAGTAGCATATTTAATAAATCCCGTATTTGCTGCAACATTTATGAAGCCACATCATGAAAGTGACAAGCCAAATAGAAGAAGACAAATTATGTGGTCTGCTATTTTTGGAGCAATTGGATTAATTATTTCTTTTGGAGGAAACCCATTATTAGGAAATGTGCTGTTGACATTAATTGGTGTTTTCTGGTTGTATAATTTATTACTTATTAAGGCTGTTAAAAGTTTCCAGAAAAGAGGCTGGCCAAGTATACAAAACAGATATGCCGGTATTTTACGATGGACATTAAAACATCCGATAATTTTATTTTCTTCAATTTTTGCATCATTAATTTTTGCAATTGTAATGTTAAGTGTTACCAAGCCTGGGGTAGAACAATTCCCGGTTGGGGATCCCAACTTTATTTTTACCTATATCGTAATGCCTGATGGAACAGATCAACAAACAACCGATTCTGTTACTCATTTAGTTGAAGATAAAATTTATGGTGTACTTGGCGAGAACAATCCATTAGTTAAGTCGGTAATTAGTAATGTTACTATTGGAGCAAATGAAGATCCATTTGATCAAAGCGCTTATACTAACAAAGGTAAAGTTGGCGTAGCATTTATTGATCCTGCTGAACGCAGACATCAAAAATCTGAACCTTATTTGGATAAATTTCGCGAAGCAGTTAAGGGTATTCCCGGTGCAGAAATTACAGTTGGCGCAGAGCAAAGTGGCCCTCCGGCAGGTAAACCAATTAATATAGAACTTTCGGGTGATGATTTTGATGAGCTTATAAATACAAGTAATGCTATCAAGCGATATCTCGATGGATTTAATATAGCAGGGATTGAAGAATTAAAAACAGATTTACAAGCAACTAAACCGGAAATTACTATCGATTTAGATCGGGAACGAATGAATCGCGAAGGTGTTTCAACGTTAACAGTTGGTGGTGAAATAAGAAATGCAGTGTATGGTTGGGAAGTTTCTAAATTTAAAGAAGGTAATGATGATTTTCCAATTGTAATTCGTTATGATGAGGAACAAAGAAAAAACATAGATCAATTAAAAGATTTAAAAATTACTTATCGCGATATGGCTAGTGGCCAAATGCGTCAAATTCCTTTGAGTGCATTTGCCAAAATTGATTACTCTACTACTTATTCAGGTGTAAAACGTATTGACCAAAAACGAGTTGTTACATTAGCATCTAATTTGTTATCAGGGTTTGAAAGTCAGCAACCTGCAATAATGAATGAAATTAAAGCAGCGCTTGAAGATTTTGATACGCCTGAAGGTGTAACAATAGGATATACCGGTGCGAGCCAAGACATGGAAGAAACAATTAGCTTTATGGGTGTTGCTTGGATTATTTCATTGTTTCTGATTATTATCATTTTGGTAGCACAATTTAATTCAATTTCAAAACCACTTATCATTTTCACAGAAGTTATTTTCAGTATTATTGGTGTATTGTTGGGATATGGAATTTTCGGAATGAACTTCTCCGCAGTAATGACAGGTGTTGGGGTTGTTGCACTTCTTGGAATTGTGGTTAGAAATGGTATTTTATTAGTTGAATTTACCGACGTATTAATTGAAGGCGGCATGCCGATTCGCGAAGCAGTTGTTGAAGCCGCTCGTATTAGGATGACGCCGGTTGTATTAACCGCAACAGCAACTATTCTTGGTATGATTCCATTAGCAATTGGATTTAATATCGACTTTGTCGGATTATTTACCGAATTCCGTCCTGATATTTGGTTAGGTGGTGAGAACGTAGTATTCTGGGGGCCATTAGCATGGACAATTGTTTTCGGTTTGAGTTATGCAACTTTTATTACATTGTTGGTTGTTCCTGTAATGTATTTGTATAATGACAAATTTAAAAATTGGGTATTTAGAGTATTAGGAATTAAGCGCGAAGTGAAAAATAGTGGAGCGGTTATTCCGGGAATGATGGACAAAGAATAATTACATTATTCATTAAAATATAAACGCGCCTGTAAATTATAGGCGCGTTTTTTTATCCTTATTAATTAACCTAAATGATTAATTTTAAGGATTTGAATATTATTCTAAATGTATTTAAAATGGCAACGGCGATAATCGAATGTCATCAACCAATAGCACACATCCAATGCTTGATGCTGAAGCACCCACTTCTAAACTATTTTGGATTGAATTAAACAAAGGCAAATTAATTCCTGTGATATCCATTATTAATAAATTATTTTGCCATAGCTGAATTATACCGGTATTTGTTTCACTGAATTTAAAGTGTACTTTAACGGTAAACCATGCGTTAATAGGAACAGGAGGAGGTGCAGTAGGAAAATATTTTATTTTATCGCCAAATTTATTTTCTATGGCAAGTGTGTTTCCGTTAAATACAACACGAGGTCCGGGACTCATGTCAAAATAACTGTTTTCAAAATCTACTATACTATAAGGCATGCCGCTTACAATGTAGTATTTTGCTTCGAACCACAAATCCATTCCTTTAGTGAAATAGTTAAACGTGCGTTCGATTGAACTTTTGGATGTTACCATATTTGCTGTTGGCGGCATAGCTGTAAACTGGAACACGTGGTTCATGGCATTTACAGGATCTATTGTTACATCAATCCTGTTATCCAAAAAATCGCAAGTTCCGGCGAGTAAGCATTGACGCAGTGCAACATAATCTTCTACTTCGGGAGCTAGCGGACTTTGAAGCACAAAACTATTCCAATGCAATGTAGTATCTGCTGTGCTCATTGCAATGGCATCTTGCAATATAGTGTAGTCTTCAACATCATCAAAAAAAGTATTCGTTACCGGAAATAGTGAGCCATCGTCAACAGTAATATAGAGCCCCGAATCTGTTTCAACATAAATGTTTTCGAAACCCGGCGTAAAATATTGAACAAGAAAAGAGCAGCCTTCTTCGGTTTGTAAATATGCTTCTCCTGAATTGGTAACAATGCCAACATCACCGGTTTCTGAAACGAAACTTGTAAGTATGTCATCATCGGCCGGACAACCTTCGTTTTTGTTTTTACATGAAGATGACATTACTAAAATGAATAGACATAAGCCGGCTACAGTGTTTAACATCTGCATAAATAAAGGGTTTAGACCATTACAACGATATAAATTTACTAATTATTGAGTTTAAATTGATAAATATCACCCGTTTAGAATGAGAATGCCTGTTTAAGAATTGTAAATTTGTGCTATGCAACGGTTACTGTTAATCTATTTATTGTTAAGCATCTCTAATGTTAATGCACAAACTGCGTTTACAATTTACGATACGTATAATTCTGAATTGCCTGCTGATAAGGTTAATAGGATTGTTATTGATGCTGATGATAATAAATGGATTGGCACCGAAGGCGGTTTGGTAAAAATGAATGCCGCAGGTGAAATGACCATATTTACTACGGATAATTCCGATATTCCCGGAAATCAGATTACAGCAATTTTTATCGATAATGATGATGTGTGGATTGGAACACAATTATCGGGAATGGCAAAATTTGATGGAATTACTTGGACAAATTATGACCCAACAAATTCGCCCATACCTGATTATCAAGTGAATTGTATAAATAAAGATAGCAATGATACCATTTGGATTGGCACAACAAGCGGATTAGTTAAATGGGATGGTGCTGATTATTGGTATGTTTATACAAATACTAATTCATTATTACATTCAAATAATATTAATGATATATATATTGATGCAACTGATAACATTTACATTGGAACCGTTAATGGTGGTTTAAGCACCTACATAAATGGTTTTATTGATTATTATAGAACCGATAATTCCTTAATAAGTGATAATACCGTGTTGAACATTGATGAAGATATTTATAGCAACAAATGGCTTGCGACATCGTTTGGGGGTTTGAGTGTATTTACACCTGATGAAACATTTTTAAAATTTACACCCTTAACTTCAGATATTTCTAATTGGTCGTGCGATGCACTTACCATTGATAATGACAATATTGGCTTAATAGCTATGTCGTCGACAGGTTTGGATATATTTGATAATGTTACTTGGGAGAATTACACAACAACAAACTCGCCAATGCCCGACGATTATATTAATACGGTTAAAGCTGATAGTGAAAATAAAATATGGATGGGAACAGATACCGGCGGCGTAGTTGTTTTAGACAGAACGCTTTTAATTAGTGTTGAAGATATTAATCCTTTTAACGTAAATGTTTATCCCAATCCGAGCACTTCTTCAAGCATTGTAAGCACTAATATTATTGATGGTGATTTGCAAATATATTCCTTAGGCGGTGTTTTGTGCTTTTCAGAAAAAATAAAATCCAATACATTATTTATAAATGTATCGGATTTTGTTAGTGGTAATTATATTATTAAAATTACAAATAATGATGCATCTGTAAGTATATCAATGCTTGTTGCACATTAATAACGGGCCATTGTTGCGCGACAATTATTTTCATCAATTATTAAACCTTCTTGCACAACTAAAACGGTATAGTCTACAATTAGTGTGTCTCCTTCAAGTGAAGCGCTGCCGCTGAATTCATAAAATATATCAGGATAACTTGAAACATAAAACTGTTGAATAGGAATAATAACTTTCATTCCGGTTACAATACCGTATACTTCCATTCCTACTTCATATAAACCCGGCCATCCGAAAATTATTTCATCATAGTTGTTTGACTTGAAAACTGTAATATCATAGGTATTAAATGCCGCATCACATGCATCGGTAACTTGGTAATCGCCAACGTATTCATCTCGAACATCGTATTCCGGAATGTAATCCTTTTCACAAGCTGTAAATAAAAGTGGAGTGATTAATAGACCTAGTATAAACTTTTTCATAAGTGTCGTTTTGTATAGCTAAACCAACATCGTGCCAATCCATTGTAAGAAGTTGCTGCAAGTGCTAACTTTGTGCAAAATCAGTTTATGACCGCAATAGCCGAACCTATGGACAACAATGCTTTCAAAGACAGTATTTTACAGGGAATACCCACCATATTGCCCGCTCCGAAGCTGCTGCAAAAGGATGTAAGTCACGCGCCAAAACGCAAGGATATACTTTCTGTGGACGAAAAAAAATTGGCCATTAGAAATGCATTGCGCTATTTCCCCAAGCAATTTCATGCAACACTTGCCATAGAATTTGCCGAAGAATTAAAAAAATTTGGTCGCATTTACATGTATCGGTTTAGGCCCGATTATATGATAAAGGCAAGATGTTGGTCTGATTATCCGCATCAAAGTAAGCAAGCGGCATGTATCATGCTAATGTTACAGAATAATTTAGATTATGCGATAGCTCAACATCCTCATGAATTAATTACATACGGAGGCAACGGAGCGGTGTTTCAAAATTGGGCGCAATATCTCATCACCATGCAATACCTCGCAACAATGACCGATGAGCAAACGCTGGTTTTATACAGCGGGCATCCAATGGGATTATTTCCATCTCACAAAAAAGCACCGCGAGTTGTTGTAACAAATGGTATGATGATTCCCAATTATTCGAAACCCGATGATTGGGAAAAATTTAATGCACTCGGTGTAACACAGTATGGTCAAATGACAGCCGGTTCATTTATGTACATCGGTCCGCAAGGCATTGTGCATGGAACCAACATTACCGTTTTAAATGCGGCAAGAAAAATAGATGCACAAGCAATTGATTGCAGTGGTAAAATATTTGTAACGGCCGGCTTGGGCGGAATGAGCGGTGCACAGCCAAAAGCAGCGGTAATTGCCAAAGGTGTTTGTGTTGTTGCTGAAGTAAATGCGGAGGCAACAAACAAGCGTCATGAGCAAGGATGGGTAGATGAGGTATTTAATAACCTTGATGAATTAATTCTGCGCATGGAAGCTGCGCGAAAAAATAAAGAAGCCGTTTCGTTAGCCTATCAAGGAAACGTAGTTGATTTATGGGAGAAATTGGCAGCAGAAAACATTTCGATTGAAATAGGAAGTGATCAAACTTCATTGCACAATCCATTTGCCGGTGGTTATTATCCGGTCGGATTAAGTTTTGAAGAAAGTAAAAAGATGATGGCTGAGCAACCGGATTTATTTAAGGAAAAAGTTTATGCAAGTTTAAGAAGACATGTGGCGGCAATTAATAAGCTAACGGCAACCGGCATGTATTTTTTTGATTACGGCAATGCATTTTTATTGGAAGCATCGCGGGCGGGAGCAGAAATTTTGGATAATAAGCAGGAATTTATTTATAAAAGTTACGTGCAAGATATTTTAGGACCAATGTGTTTTGATTACGGCTTTGGTCCATTTCGTTGGGTTTGTGCAAGCAACGATGAAAATGATTTGCGAAAAACGGATGCAATAGCCGCCAATGTTTTAAAAGAGATTTTTGTTTCTGCGCCCGATGAAATTAAATTGCAGTTATCCGATAATATAAATTGGATAGAATCGGCAATGGAAAATAAAATGGTAGTTGGCAGTCAGGCACGAATATTATATGCTGATGCCGAGGGAAGAACGAAAATTGCAAAGGCATTTAATGATGCAATCCGTGATGGTAAATTAAGTGGACCGGTTGTATTAGGTCGCGACCATCATGATGTGAGCGGAACCGATTCGCCTTATCGAGAAACAAGTAATATTTATGATGGCAGCAAGTTTACGGCAGATATGGCAATTCAAAATGTAATTGGAGATAGTTTCCGCGGTGCAACTTGGGTAAGTATTCACAATGGCGGTGGCGTAGGCTGGGGTGAAGTGATTAATGGTGGATTTGGAATGGTGTTGGATGGCACACCGGAAGCGGAGCAAAACCTTACTCAGATGTTATTTTGGGATGTAAATAATGGCATTAGCAGAAGGGCATGGGCGCGTAATAAGGAAGCATTGTTTGCCATTAAAAGAGAGATGGAGCGCACACCTGAATTAAAAGTTACTATCCCCGAAATGGTTGACGATGATTTAATCGAGCAGGTTTTAAACTAAAGGTTTAAATATTAAAAGGATTTTTCATTCAAATGTGAGCAATAGTTTTTCTATGTCGTGTTAAAAAATGGGTATGGTTTAAATGTAGTGAACCTTATTTCTTTCTTCCGGCCTTTTTCAAGGCTTCATTGAGTAAATATTCAACCTGCCCATTCACACTCCTAAAATCATCAGCAGCCCATTGCTCTAGCGCTTTCAAAATTTCCGGCGAAATTCGAAGTATAAATGCCTGACGGTCTTTAGCAGTTGATTTTTTTTCCTCCTTTGCCATTACCTGATTTCTTTATTGGGAATATATTTTTTTAATTCTGAATACATCAATTCTTTATTCGCGGATGTAAATGCAATTGTTTTACCATTAGTTAATCTGAATTCAAAAATATCTTTGCCACCCATTATGAATCCGGTTTTCTTTTGAATAAAATCTTTTTTATAACCATAGCCACCATAGTCGAATATGTTTTTTATTTTGCGAAGTTCCCAAGTACTAATTGTTTCAAATGCTATTGAAGTTTGCTTGTGCACAAACGGAAAGAAACGAAATGAAATACTTTTGTCGTCAATTTGAAGTTCGAGGGTTGTTCTAAAAACGGCTAAATACGCAAGCACAATTCCAATAGACATAAAAACGGCAACACCATACAGAGAGCTTAAGGCTGCTGAATTGTTATTTTCAATTTCTATCATAATTGCATATGCAATACCTAAAAACGCCATTAATGCGCAAATAGAAAAAATAACCATAATTAATTTACTATCTACTTTTTGTTCTTCGGTATACATAGTTATTATGTTAATGCTGACAGCTGATTATGTATAAAACCTAATCAGCTGTCGAATTAAATATTTAATGATATAAAGTGCCTGTATTTACTACAGGGCTGGCAGCTTTATCTGAACAAAGCACCACCAATAAATTACTTACCATGGCTGCTTTCTTTTCTTCGTCGAGGTCAACAATGCCTTCAGCGGAAAGTTTGTGTAGCGCTAGTTGCACCATTCCTACTGCTCCTTCAACAATTTTTGTTCTGGCAGCTACTACAGCGCTTGCTTGTTGTCTTTGCAACATAGCGCCCGCAATTTCTTCAGAGTATGCTAAGTGTGTAATTCTTGCTTCAATAACCTGCACGCCGGCTAAAATTAATCTGTCTTTTAATTCGCCCATTAGCATTTCGTTTATATGCTCTCCACCACCGCGCAAAGTAATTTCCTGTGTTTCATCATCGCCAAAATGATCATAAGAAAATGTTCCGGCTAAATGGCGAACAGCGGTATCGCTCTGCAGTTTAACATACATCTCATAATTTTCAACTTCAAATTTTGCCTTAGCTGAATCGATTACTTGCCAAACAATTACGGTTCCAATTATTATCGGATTTCCCAATTTATCGTTTACTTTAATTTTGTCGCCATCTAAAGTGCGTGCTTTAAGTGAAATTTTCGCTTTTGAATAAAATGGGTTTGCCCAGTAGAATCCGTTTTCATGAACAGTTCCAACGTATTTACCAAACATCACCAAAATTTTCGAGTCATTTGGATTTACAATGAAAAATCCAATTAAAACAAAAAACAGTAGCATAAACAGTAATGCAAATGCCGGATGAATGGTGGCAGTAGCATAGCCGGCGCCTAAGCTTAACAGGAAAAACAGGAAAAGCATGAAGTAACCTGAATTCGGTTTTACAATTTTGTCAGTTATCATAGTTATAAATTTTTATCTGATTTTAAAATGATATCACAAAGATATCATCAAAGACGTCAGAAAACCATGAAATATTTTACATTTAATTAAAATTTAACATTTACCGCCTGAGTTCAAATTCGTCGCGGTCGTTGAGGAAGGGAAGGTTTTCCCTAACGCGTGCAAGGCTTTCAGCCGATAATATTTGTTGTATTATGCTTTCTTCGCCTATAATTTCAATGGTTCTTTCACCCATTGGGTTAATGATGGCGGAATGTCCCGAGTGCATAATTTGGTTACCATCTTCGCCAAAACGGTTTACTCCGACTACAAAACACTGATTCTCAATTGCTCGAGCAATTAGCAGTTGTTGCCAGGCATATATCCTTCTATCGGGCCAATTGGCTACATAAATTAATAAATCATATGGATGTGCACCCAATTCGGTAAACGGAGGCGATTGCCTGCTCCAAACCGGAAACCGCAAATCATAGCAAATTAGTGGGAGTACTTTCCAGTCGTTTATTTCAGGAAAAATTTTTCTTTTACCGGGCGTATAATTTTTTTCTTCACCTGCCAACGAAAATAAATGTCGCTTGTCGTAATAATTTAATTCTCCATCAGGTTGCATCCAAATTAAACGATTGAAGTAATAACCGTCCTCTTCAATTATTAAACTCCCTGTAATTACTGCATTTTTTTTTGCCGATTGATTGCGCATCCAATTAACACTTTTGCCTTCCATAAAATCCGCAAATTTTTTCGACTCCATGGTAAAACCTGTAGTAAACATTTCGGGTAATACAATTAAATCGGTGCTTGAAACGCGCTGCAACAGCATGTCAAAATGCTTTAAATTATTATCCGGATTTTCCCAAAATAATTTTGCTTGAATTAAAGTAATATTTAAATCTTGCATAATATTTCTGTTGCTTTTATTAATGTTTCATCTTGCTTTGCAAAACAAAAACGCAATATTTTTTCGTTTGAACCTTTTCTATAAAATGGCGATAATGGAATAGCCGCAACTTTGTAATTAATGCATAATTCGTCAGCAAATTCCACATCTTGTTTCTCGCTGATTGCCGAATAATCTAACAATTGAAAATACGTTCCGGCCGATGGGCGAATTTTAAATCTTGAATTCTTTAGTAAATCGTTAAAAAGATTTCTTTTTTGCTGATACATTGCACCAACTTGCTCATATTCTTTTGCATCTTGCATAAAATCTGCCAGCGCATGTTGTATAGGCGTGTTTACCGAAAAAACTTCAAACTGATGTATGTTTCTAATTTCCTTTGTAATATTTGCCGGTGCTAAAATATATCCTATTTTCCATCCGGTATTATGATAGGTTTTTCCAAATGAAAATACAATTATACTCCGGTTGAACAAATTTGGATAATACAATACACTTTCATGTCTTTTATTATCAAAAATAATATGCTCATATACTTCATCACTCAATATAATGATATCTTTTTCCGCTACAATTTTTTCTAATTGCAGCATATCATCTTTGCCTAAAACACTACCTGTTGGATTATGTGGAGTGTTTAACATAATCATTCGCGTGCGCTGTGAAACACTTTTTTTAACAATTTCCCAATCTATTTTATAATCGGGAGCATGTAATTCAACCGGAACGGGAATACCTCCATTTAGCCTGATTGCCGGGGCATAACTATCATATGCCGGTTCAAAAATAATTACTTCTTCACCTTCCCGAATTGTTGCTGTTATGGTAGTATAAATTGCTTGTGTAGCACCGGCGGTGATGGTGATTTCAGAATCAGGCGAATAATTGCAACCGTAAATCGAATTTGCTTTTTCGGCAATGCGCTCTCGCAAACTCATTACACCCGGCATTGGTGCATATTGATTTAATCCTTTTCGCATTGAAGCATAAACCATCTCAGTTAATTTAACTGAAGATGGGAAATCGGGAAAGCCTTGCGCTAAGTTTATTGCTCCTTGCTGATTGGCAAGTGCTGTCATTTTAGCAAATATGGATAAACCGGTATTTGGAAGTTTTGATTTTAATTGCATGTGTTTTAATTGCTATGATTTGATGCAATTAAGTTGTTACCAATTGCACCATTCCTATGCAATGTTAACTATTTTTTAAGTAAAAAGCTAAAAATATCATCAGCAAATTCGATGAAATTTAGTCGTTTGTTTTTTTAAGCAGGAAAATAAAACACTATAAAATTGAATGCTAGTGGGCTTATTAAAAAATGCAACGAGAAGAGTGTTTATTTATTATTGTTATAAGTACTCATCCAACTCTTTGCGTTTGATATCATTGGTGATATCTTTAATCTCCTGTTCTTTATCTTTTTTACAAATTAGCAAAACATCTTCGCTGTCAATAATTATAAAATCATCAAGCCCCTGAATTACAACTAATTTATTATCAGGAGTCATAACCATATTATTTGCTGCATCGTAAATCATAACGTTATTGCCTTTAACGGCATTTCCGTAATAATCTTTTGAATAGTTTTCCCATAAGCTGGCCCAAGTACCTAAATCGCTCCAACCAAATGCTGCAGGAATAACGAAAACGTTGTCGGCTTTTTCCATTATAGCATAATCAATAGAAACACTGGGACAAATACTATAAGCTTTTTCGAGCATTCGTTTTTCGTCTTTAGTGCCAAATACCTTACGAGCGGCCCAAAATGCTTGATGTATATCTTGCTGCAAGTGATCGAAAGCTTGCATAATACTTTTAACGTTCCAAATAAAAATGCCGGAATTCCATAAAAAGTCTCCACTTTTAATAAAGGTACGCGCTAATTCGTGATCAGGTTTTTCGGTAAAAGTTTTTACTTTATGAATGTCGCGTTGAACAGTTGCCTCTTCAAATTGTATATAGCCATAACCGGTATCAGGGCGAGTAGGTTTTATGCCAAGGGTTACTAGTACATCGTGTTTTTCGGTGTATTCCAGTGCTTCTAAAATAACATATAGAAAATTTTCCGGATTGAGCATGATATGGTCGCTGGGAGCTACCACAATGTTGGCGTCGGGGTCTAAACTTGCTATTTTGTGACAAGCATATGCAATACACGGAGCCGTGTTTTTGCGCATTGGTTCAGCCAAAATACGAGATGCCTCCACTTCGGGCAATTGCTCATTAATTAATGGAATATATTGTTCATTTGTTACAATGAAAATGTTATCTTTGTCAGCTATTTTTAAAAACCTGTTGTAGGTTGTTTGAATCAGCGTTTCGCCGGTGTTAAGAATATCTAAAAACTGTTTAGGTTTTTTTATTCTGCTTTCAGGCCAAAACCTGCTTCCAATACCTCCGGCCATAATAGCCACATAAACTTTACTCATTGAAGCGGATGATAAATTTCTACTAAGAGAATTGTTTTATAAAAAAATTTATTATATTTAGAAGACGATTCTATAAAGTCGGACTTTTGGACCCCAATATATGGAGTCATCGAATTCCGCCGCAAATATACCTTAAAAGACATTGACAAAAACAAAATTGATAGATGGAAGTATCTAATATGAGTGTGAAGGAAGCGTTGAAGGAATTTTTTGGATTCGACGCATTTAAAGGAAATCAGGAGCAGATTATTGAAAGCTTATTAAACAAGCAAGATACATTTGTAATAATGCCTACCGGTGGCGGCAAATCACTGTGCTACCAATTGCCGGCGTTGATGTTGGAAGGCACGGCCATAATAGTTTCTCCGCTAATTGCCTTAATGAAAAACCAGGTGGATTTAATGCGTGGATACAGCAGCAATAACGACATTGCTCACTTTTTAAACTCTTCGCTTAACCGCCAGCAAATTAAAAAGGTAAAGCAAGATATTACCGATGGTCGCACTAAAATGCTGTATGTGGCACCCGAAACGTTGCGAAAAGAGGAAAATATTGAGTTTTTTAAAGGTATACAAGTGAGTTTTGTGGCTATTGATGAGGCACATTGTATTTCTGAGTGGGGTCACGATTTCCGTCCGGAATACCGCCAAATTCATAACATGATTGAAACTATCAACGATGATATTCCAATCATAGCCCTTACTGCCACGGCAACGCCTAAAGTTCAAAGCGATATCAAGAAGAATCTCGGCCTCGAAAACCCAAATGTTTTTATGTCGAGCTTCAATCGCCCCAACCTTTATTATGAAATACGCCCAAAACGCAGTCGCGAATATGCAATTAAACAAATTGTAAAATTCATAAAAGAAAACCCGCGGAAATCAGGTATAGTATATTGTTTAAACCGAAAATCAACCGAAGATATTGCTAAAGTGTTGAATATCAACGGAATACGCGCAGGCGCATATCATGCAGGAATGGATGCTCAAACTCGTCCTGAAGTGCAGGATAAGTTTTTAATGGAAGATTATCAGGTAATAGTTGCCACTATAGCATTCGGAATGGGAATAGATAAGCCGGATGTTCGATTTGTAATACATTTCGATATTCCTAAATCAATAGAAAACTATTACCAGGAAACCGGTCGCGGAGGAAGAGACGGCCTTGAAGGAAATTGTATTGCCTTTTATAGCTACAAGGATATCGAGAAGCTTGAAAAGTTTATGCGTGATAAGCCACTAGCTGAACGCGAAATGGGTGCTCAATTATTGGCAGAAACAGCTGCTTATGCAGAAACAAGCGTTTGTCGAAGAAGATTTTTACTTTTTTATTTCGGAGAAGAATATGATAGAGACAACTGCGGATGCTGCGATAATTGCCTGAAACCTAAAGAAAGAATTGAGGGAAGAGATTATGTGCAAAATGCATTGCGCATAGTTGACTTCGTGAACGAAAATCATCATATTCCTTATTTGGTTGATTTAATATCCGGTAAAAAAACTACTGAAAACCAAAATTATCGTCACGATAAAATTGAATTATTCGGAGTAGGAAAAGAAAAAGATGATCACTTCTGGAATTCTATAATGCGTCAATGTTTGTTGAATGAATTTGTTTATAAGGATATTGAACAATACGGAATAATAAAGCTTACCGATAAAGGAAGAGAATTTATTAAGAATCCAAAATCGGTAATGGTGTCACTTAATCATGATTTCGAAGCCGAAACAAATGATGTTGACATGGAAAACAATGTCGGCAAAAGTGTGCTCGATCCTTTGCTAATGGATTTACTTACCACTTTGCGCGATAGAATTGCCAAGGAGGCTTCATTACCACCTTATGTTATTTATTCTGAAAACTCATTAGAAGAAATGGCAACGATGTATCCTACAACAATGGATGAAATCGTTAAAATTTCAGGTGTAAGCAAAGGAAAAGCAGATAAATATGGCAAGCAATTTATTGAATTAATTGCCGAATATGTTGAAGAAAACGAAATCGAAAAGCCGTCCGAATTCGTTATGAAACAAGTGGTTAATAAGTCGGCCCACAAAGTAAAAATCATTCAATTTATTGATAAAAAAATGGGATTACCTGAAATTGCAAAAAGTATAGGTATGAACTTCCCCGATTTTATTGATGAGATTGAAACTATTGTTACTTCCGGAACTAAACTCAGTTTAAATTATTATCTCGACGATTTAATTGAACAAGATATACAAGACACTGTTCATGATTACTTTATAGATATGAAAACCATGGACCTTAAAACAGCGTTCAACGATTTATCCGATGAAGGATTAACATTTGAAGAATTGCGCTTATTACATATTAAATTTATTTCTGAAGTAGCTAATTAATTAGAGCGAAAGTTAAATTACGATGCAAGAACAACAAACCTTTGAAATAAAGTTGCCTCAGTTTGAGGGGCCGTTTGATTTGCTGTTATTTTTTATTGAAAGAGATGAATTAGATATTCATGATATTCCAATTTCTACCATAACAAAAGATTTTCTTACTTACCTGCACTCAATGGCGCAACTTAACATTGAAGTTGCCAGTGATTTTATTTTAGTTGCAGCTACGCTGATGCGCATTAAAGCAAAAATGTTGCTGCCACGCAAAGAGTTGGATGAGTTCGGCAATGAAATTGACCCGCGTAAAGAACTTGTTGACAGATTATTAGAATACAAGCGATATAAAGAAGTTATTACAGATTTAAGCGAGTTGGAGGAAGACCGCCAGCTAAAGATTAATCGCGGTAACATTACAATGGAACATGACTTGCTGGCTAAAAAGCACAGCAATGAAATGGAACTTAGCAGCATCAATTTATTTGTGTTGCTTAAAGTATTCCAAAAAGTAATGGATAGATTTAATAACCAACCAACTATTCAGCAACACGTAATTATCGCCTATAATTATTCAATTGAAGAGGAAAGTTTTGGTGTTGTTGCATATTGCAAAGGAAAGAAAAATGTGCCTTTCGGGGAAGTATTTACATCTTGTAAAGACAGATACCAAGCGGTTTTCAGGTTTTTAAGCGTACTCGATTTAATTGCGGCGCAAAAATTAACTTTATTGGTAGGTGATGGTATTAATAATTTCTGGTTAACATCTGAAGAATAAATTTTTAATTCTTTTACAGAATTTAAATAATTAAAACACTACTAATTTTTCGCCTTCTTTATGGAATTCGGTATTTATTTCAACTATGTAAACGCCGGCAGGTAAATTTGAAACATCAATTGTTTTACTAAAAGAATTTCCGGGTTCAACTTGTAATTGATTTAAATAAATATAGTTTTTGCCAAGCAAATCACAAATAGTAATATTATTAATTGTTGAATAGGAATCTGTTGAGATTGTAACTGTTTCATCAGCCGGGTTTGGATATATAGCAAACGATTTTAATGCAGTAGGCTCGATTATTTCCAACGGAAAATAAGCAGATGAATCAATTATGATAAATTCATCACCTGCTTCATAATCAGTATAGGCCATAAACGTCATTAACATTTCATCTTCAGTATAAGCACCTTCATAAACATCTATTGGCGGGTCATTTGGATTATTAGGATTATCGCTCGTGTTGTCATAAACGGCAATAGCATGAAAACGTGCTCCATTCGGCACCTTCATAATAATTGGAACCATATAGAAATATTGCCAATGGAAATCCCAGATTGGAATGTCAATCACCGGAATTGAATCTCCATCCACAGTTTCATACCATATTTTATATGAACGCCCTAACATATGCATGTGTGGCATAAATGCAACAAACGATTTATCGCCAACCATTGCTTCTGAGCGCTGCTTAAATGTAATAATACTGTCAGCCGGAATAATCAATGGTTGATACATCGGGTTATATAACGGCGTACTAACTTCACATCGCCGTACATCAGTAATATCATCAACAAACGTAAAATTAATTCTGGTGCTGTCAACCAAGCCAATGCTATTTGGTGCGTAATGTATTTGTGCAACTAAGTCGAAACCTTCCGGTATTTTAATTCCCCAATTATGCGGTAAATACAACGGACCGCTGCCCGGCGACCAGCCTCCAATATAATTGGTTAAACTAGGCCAACCGGTTTCGTCATTAAATCCCGGTAATGGGTCTAATTGATCTAACGAATCTGAATATCCTGTTGGATCTAAATACATGTCTACATGATGCACCAAATTCCAATTGCCGGGAATAATTTCCATTATATTGAAATATTTATCCTCAGTAAATTCATTTGGAATTACAAAATGGCGATATTCATCAATGTCATATTGAGTCGTATATTCGCCAATCGAAAAACTTGAATGCACTGTATCTAAACTTGATGTGCCAAAATCAAATGAAGGTGCTTCAACCAAAGTTGTATCTCCACTTTCCAACCCGTCAAAAATCCATTGCGAAATTTTAAATTTTTCATCTGCAGTTAACACCAATTCACCTGCAAAATGCGTGTAATTTTCATCTGCCGGCCAAGGAGGCATTTCTTCTGTTAATACCGAGGCTTCAATTTCTCCGGCTTTTGCTTTTGCTTGACTGTAAGTAAGTAATGAGAATGGTGCAATACCTTCAGGGCGATGACAACTCGCGCAATTGGAAAATAGTATAGGCGCAATATCGGCACTCCAAGAAGTTTGAGCATCTAATTTGGTGCAAGTAATAAGCCATAATAGGAGGATTCGCCAACGCATAGACTACAAATTTAAACGGAAAACATTTACCAATCAACATCTTAACATTAATTATAAGAGAAATTATTAATTGAAATGATAACAAAAGTGTAAACTAATTTTAGCACGAGTCAGTTAAAAACAATAGCCAACAATTTAATCCGTATCGTATAAATATACTTAAAAAGTAAATATTGGATTTTAATGTTTATTAATTTGAAATATACTATGAACCTTTTTGATAAAAATTATTTTATTACACCTAATTCTTTTCCAACTTTAGTGAATGCGGCTATGGCGTTATCCAAATGATGCATTTCGTGTCCTGCAGAAATTTGCACACGAATACGTGCTTGACCTTTAGGAACAACCGGAAAATAAAATCCAATCACATAAATGCCTTCGTCTAATAATTTTGCGGCCATTGTTTGGCTTAGCACGGCATCGTACAACATAATTGGTACAATTGGATGTTCACCGGGTTTTATATCAAAGCCAACCGCTGTCATTTTTTCGCGAAAATATTTTGTATTATCTTCTAATTTATCGCGCAGCTCAGTTGTTTCACTCAATAAATCTAAAACAGCAATAGAAGCGCCTGTAATAGAAGGAGCCAATGTATTTGAAAATAAATATGGTCGTGAACGTTGACGCAACATTTCAATAATTTCTTTTCTGCCCGAAGTAAATCCACCGCTTGCTCCCCCTAAAGCCTTTCCAAGCGTTCCGGTAATTATATCAATTTTGCCCATAACTCCCCTATGCTCATGTGTGCCTCTTCCGGTTTTTCCAAGAAATCCTGATGCATGACACTCATCAATCATGATTAAAGCATTATATTTTTCTGCCAAGGCAACAATTTTATCCAATGCAGCAATAGTGCCATCCATACTAAAGGCACCATCGGTTACAATTATTCTGTTGCGCTGTGCTTGCGATTGTTTTAATTGTTCTTCCAAATCACTCATGTCGTTGTGCGCATACCTATATCGAACAGCTTTACACAAACGTACACCGTCAATTATTGAAGCATGGTTTAATGCATCCGAAATAATGGCATCTTCTTCATTAAATAAAGGTTCAAATACGCCTCCGTTTGCATCAAATGCCGCAGCATATAAAATGGTATCCTCTGTGCCTAAAAATTCCGCAATCTTGCTTTCCAGTTCTTTATGAATATCTTGGGTGCCACAAATAAATCGCACCGAGCTCATACCGAACCCATGGCTATCAACTGCTTTTTTTGCCGCTTCAATTACTTTAGGATGAGAACTTAACCCCAAATAATTATTTGCACAAAAATTAACCACTTCGCGTCCGTCTTCTAAACGAATATCTGCGCCTTGCGGCGATGTAATAATGCGTTCATTTTTATAAAGTCCGGAACTCTTTATTTCCGCTATCTCTGCTTGAAGTCGTTCTTGTATGGTGTACATATTTTAATTTTGATGTGAAATTATAATAACCGCAACAACCCACCAACTTTAAATAAAATCATTTGTATTTTTATTTTTGAAATTGAACTAAACCTAGATTTATGCTAAAGCATTTTACCCTTTTTTCGTTTATTATTTTGTTTGCCATTGCTATAAATGCCCAAACGCCCATAAGCGGGGTAATTAATACTTATGCCAAAGTAGATTCAGTTAACAACTGCCTGAACACTGTTTACACCACATCGGCAGTGGGTTTCAGCATAGGCGATCGCATTTTGCTTATCCAAATGAAAGGGGCTGATGTTAATCTCACTAATACTGCCAGTTTTGGAAACATTAACGCATATAACAATGCCGGAAATTATGAGTTAGGAACTATTGCCAATATTGCAGGCACAGCAGTGGTGTTGGAAAATGCTTTGCAAAGAACTTACACAAACGGCGCGGCTTTGCAGTTAGTGCGCATTCCGGTTTACGATGATGTAAATGTAAACGGATTGCTCACGGCAAGTGCATGGAATGGCAATACAGGCGGAATTTTAGTGTTTGAAGCCGATTTAGTGACATTAAATGCCAATATTGACCTCAGCGGAGTGGGTTTTAGGGGTGGCGATGCCGGAAATTTCCCCTCCAGCTGCCCTACAGGCACCGGAACCTCATTATACTACTCCGACACCCTTAGTGGTAAAGGTGGTGAAAAAGGCGAAGGAATAGCCCTGTTAACCAATGCCTACCTGGCTTGTCGCGGAAAAGCAGCAAACGGCGGCGGTGGCGGAAACGACCATAACGGAGGTGCCGGTGGCGGCGGAAACGGCGCTGCAGGTGGTGTTGGTGGCGAAAACGATGAACCGGTGTTTTCTTGCCCGGGAAGTCCCGGAATTGCTGCTTTAGCAGTGGATAATACCATGGCTGCCGACAAAATTTTTGTGGGATCGGGTGGTGGTGCAGGGCACGGAAATAACAATAATGGCACTGACGGCGGCGATGGCGGGGGAATTGTAATCATTATTGCTAACCAACTGATTGGAAATGGATATAGTATAATAAGTAACGGCGCATCTGTTACCGATTTAGCTTGGGGCGATGGCGGCGGCGGCGGAGGTTCCGGCGGCTCTATACTATTAGATATTCCGACAGTTACAGCCCTAACTATTGAAGCGAAAGGCGGAAAAGGCGGCGATACGGGAGCAGACCAATGCACAGGTCCGGGCGGAGGTGGTTCAGGCGGTGTGCTAAAACATTTAGGTGCTGCTGTATGGCCGGGCGTAACCGTTGCGTTAACGGGTGGTTTATTTGGAACTAATACTACTGCAACCAGTCCATGTTTTGGTGATACTAATGGCGCTGCAAGTGGTGGAAATGGAATTTTAATAAATAATTTAATTTTATCGGAAAGCGCAATAGTTTATAACCCGAATTTTGCAAATGCCGGAGATGATGTACTGGTTTGTTCGGGCACATCTACTTCACTTTCCGGTTCCGGTGGGGTGAGTTATGTGTGGTCGCCGACAACCTATTTAGATAATCCGTTATTAGCAAATCCAACTTGCACACCTTTAAGTGATATAACATATACTTTATCTGTTACAAATGGTTCAGGTTGTATTGATGTAGATATAGTAACTGTTTCACTGGCACCGGCGGTTATTGCTGATGCCGGAGATGCAATTACAATTTGCAGCGGCGAAAGTGCAACATTGTCTGCAACAGGCGGCGTTGAATATTTATGGAGCCCTGCTTTTTTTCTCGATGATATAACCATTGCAAATCCAATTTGTACACCATTATTTGATGTCAATTATACAGTTATTGTTACCGATGCAAATGGATGTATCGGTACGGATGTTGTTGCTGTTACTGTAAGCAGCACAAATTTTTTATCTGTTAGCGATGATGCAGGTGTTTGTGCAGGTGGAAGCATTAATTTATTGGCAACAGGTGGCGTTAGTTATAGTTGGAGTCCGTCAACTTATTTAAATGATGCAACTATCAGTAATCCGATTTGCACACCATTAAGTGATATTACTTATTATGTAACATCAATAAGTGCATCCGGTTGTGTTGATATAGATACAATAAATATCAATATCGTTCCAGCCGAATTTGTAAATGCAGGCGAAGATGTTGAAGTATGCGCAGGCTCAAGTGTTACATTAAATGCAACAGGCGGTGCAATATTTAATTGGAGTCCCGCAACTTATTTAGATGATGCAACAATTGCTAATCCAATTTGCACACCACTTACTGATATTACATATATAGTTACGTCATCAACATTAGATGGATGTATTGATGCTGATACCATTCAAGTAACAATTATTCCGGGCGATTTTTTATCTGTTGTTCCGGATGTAAATGTTTGTGCCGATTCTGACGTTGAATTATTTGCAAGCGGAGGTGTAACATATAGTTGGAGTCCTACAACTTATTTAGATGATGCCACTGCTGCAACGCCAATTTGTACACCTGCAAGTGATATTGTTTATACGGTTACATCAATTAATGCAGATGGTTGCACAGATGAAAAAACCGTTGTTGTAAATACATTTGAAGTTGCACCTGTTACTGCGGGTCCTGATACGGTACTTTGTTTCGGCGGACAAATAAAAATGTATGTCACCGAAGGCGTTTCCTATTTATGGACACCGCCTACGTACCTCGATTTTACTACTATTTCGCAGCCAACCACCAGTCCGCTTACTTCAATTAGTTACATCGTTTATGTTACCGATATTAATGGATGTATTGCATCTGATACAGTAGATATTATTGTTAATTCGGTTCCCGATATAACAGCATCCGACGATGTAACAATTTGTCGCGGCGATACGGTAATACTTTCTGCAACCGGCGGAATTTCCTATACTTGGATACCTTCTCCGATTGATCCATGTGTAGGTTGTGAAAGTGTTGAAGTAGCACCAACTGAAACTACATCATATATTGTTCAAGGAGTTGATGCGAATGGATGTTATAGCACAGACGAAGTTACAGTTACGGTTGAATTATGTAATAACATAAATGATTTAATTGCGCAACAAATTCAAATATATCCAAACCCTGCGAATGATTTTATTTACGTTACATTACCCGAATCGATTGTTGATGCAGAATTTATTTTAATGAATATGCTCGGCGAAAAAATTAAAATTAACACGTCTTCATCATCACTAAATAATTATTTAATTCAGTTTAATGCTATTGCTTCACAACAGTTATTATTGCAAATTCATATTACTGAAGGAACGTTTTATAAGTTAATGTTTGTTGAATAAGCACTTGACACTGCTTCAGCATATATCTGGTTCCCGCGGAGGTAGGGAGAAGCGGAGAAACTAATGTGCTAATGTACCGATGTGCAAATGTGCAAATTCGATTCTAGCCAAAATTCTCAAGTGGTCATCGGCCGTTTATTTTTCGATTAATTGATATAGCGGTACATTAGAAATTGCATTCCGGCTGTTCATTGGCTGTTTCAATAGCACATTGGCACATTAGCAAATCAGCACATTGTTCCGGCTGTTTAGGCTGTTCCATTGGTACATTGGTACATCGGTACATTTGCACATTAATTCGTAACTTTACGCCATGATTATCATCCAGCAAACTCTAGTAAGTGAAGACATTTTGGACAAGGAATTCGTATGCAATTTAAATGCTTGTATGGGTGCTTGTTGTGTAGAAGGTGATGAAGGTGCATTTGTTGAAGAAGATGAAAAAAAAATGCTCAAAAAGGTATACCCTGTTGTTAAAGAATATCTCACAAAAGAGGGAATAGATGCAATTGAAAAGCAAGGATTTTGGGTAACCAACGATGAAGGAGTTATTAAAACCCCATTAATGAAAAACGGACCATGTGCTTATACAATATGGGAAAAAGGTATTGCACTTTGTGGCATCGAAAAAGCTTTTCTTGATAAAAAAGTAAAATGGCAAAAGCCTGTTAGTTGTCATTTGTATCCAATACGAATTGTAAAAGTGGGTGATTTCGATGCATTGAATTATGAAAAATGGAGTATTTGCAAACCGGCGTGTAAAAACGGCAAGGAGCTTGGTGTGCCTATTTTCAGATTTGTAAAAACAGCACTAATCAGAAAATACGGTGAGGAATATTATGAAGCATTGGAGGCCACTTATGAGTTCAGAGAAAAGTTAGAGAACGATTAATTTTCTATTCCAAGTGAATTTTTTTTAACAACTTCTCGAACGTTTTATCTAATTATTTAATATGAGATGTTTGCTAATTTAAAGTCACCTTCTTACTATAAACAATTTCTCCATTAATTAGTAAATCAACTAAATAAATACCTGCCGCTACATCTATCGGAATTACAATTTGATTGGTATTTACATTACCAACGGCAATTTTAGCTCCTTGTAAATTAATAATTTGATAGCTCAAATCTGAAGTTATTTCTTTACAATTTATAATTACAACATTGTTAAAAGTATATATCTGAAAATTATTGCTCACAGCAGTCAGATCGTTTATGCCTACATAACTAATTGTACTTCCGGCTTCAATCGGCTTGTCAGGTTCAACTTCATAAGCATAATCATGAATAATTAATCCTTCTGCCGAATCAATAACACTACACCTA
>JANMLV010000248.1:0-2387 GCA_031372705.1 Bacteroidota bacterium
AAATTATTTTCTTCATGGAAAGGAGGATCCCAACCTCCAAGCAGCCATAATTTATTAGCAAAATTCAGTAAACCGGAGCCATCGCGTGGCGTAAAAGGTAAAGTATCTAATACACGCTCCCATTTATATTCACTTACACGAAATTGACCGGTGTATGCAATTTTTGTTTCATCCTGCCAATCTTTAATCCTAAACTCGATTGTTGTGCCTATTGGGAAATTCATAGGAAAATAAAATGGTGTCCAATCAACCAAATTATTTTGCTCACTTGCAATCCAATCACCGCTGCCATTAATTTGATAATCTAAATAAACCGAATCGCTGACAACATTTGCATCATATAACCAATAAATCATTGCCGTGTCACCTTGCACATAAGCATCTGTTGATTTTGGAGATAAATAAATAAAAGGTTGATGGTCATGATATAAACCGGTAATTTCTTCCGGTGTAATATTTCTATTATAAAAAGCAATGTCATCAATTGAACCATTTAATCGTTTTTGACCCGCACCAATTACGAAATCTACAGCATCACCTAAAGTGCCACCATAATAGGTTATTAACGAAGGATACTGAGGATTTCTATTATGCCAAAGCTGAATGGTATCGTTCTTTCTTTGCAACACATAATGCTGCCATTTTCCATTATAATATTCCCCATGATTGCCTTCTGCATGATTATTTAAATATCCCGAACCGGTGCCGTTCCAATAAGTGAAAGAGGCATATTGCAATTCTAAAACTCCTTCATTAATAGTATTGCTCACAAATTGAAATTCGAAATTATCGGTTGTATCTGTTTGGAATTGTTTAGATGAAAAAACATTCATCTTCTCGGGAGAACTCGTTTTAAACCAAAATGAAATCGAAAAATCACCAACTATTGGTGCAAACTCAGCTATCGGGACAATTACAGAATCATCAATCCCATCTAAATATAATGCAGCATTGCTGATACCAAATCTATCTTCAACAAAAGTGCAACCTGCTGCCGTGGCATGATTTAAATTTGCTGACGAATCTAATGTTGTACCGTTGAATGGATAAAACGCCAATAAATTATCGGTAGGAATTTGACCGAAACTAATTGCGACAAAAAGCATGCACGAAATAAAGAGATTTACTGATTTCATGTGATTGTATTTAGGCAAATTTCAAGAAAGGTAATAAATTTTCAGTATGGTAGCAAATTACACGGGGCTGACGGAGTCTGTATGGTGCCGAAGTTGAATCGGAGATTCGGCAGAACGAGCAGCAGTAATGTATTATAAATTTTCTTAGTTTTAGGGCATGATGAACAGAAACTTAAAATGCTTGGGGCTATTTTTCTTTATAAGCTTTTCAGCATTGGCTCAAAATACCATAGATTTAAAAACCCTCGATGCCAATCTAACAACACTCAGCAATACTGACCGATTTAATGGCACTATTTTATATGCAGAAAACGGTGAAATAGTATACAAAAAAGCATTTGGCGTTGCCGATTTCAGGAGTGGTGAGATGCTAAATACTAATTCTTCTTTTAACCTGGCTTCCATTTCTAAACAGTTTGTTGCTATGTGCATTATGATTTTAGAGGAAAAAGGGAAACTCAAATATGATGCAGATGTAAAAAAATATATTCCTGAATTTCCCTATGATGGTATAACCGTGAGGCATTTACTCACCCATACATCAGGCTTAACAGAATATTTTGATCTATACGATAAATATAGAACACCGCTTGATACCTTAACAAACGATAAAATGTTGCAATTATTTATTGATTACAAACCAAAATTAGATTTTATTACCGGTGCTGAATGGCGTTATTGTAATACAAATTATATACTCTTAGCCATTATTGTAGAACGTGTTTCAAATCAAAGCTTCTCCAATTTTTTCCAAGAAGAAATTGCAAAACCACTTCAACTGAAAGAAACATATGCTTACAATATTTTAATGCCGGTTACCCCTGATAATCATGTTATTGGATTTTCAGACCAAAATGGCGTAAAAAAGCTCAACGATTTATATCATATTGATGGTGTTATAGGTGATGGTAATGTTTATTCTTCGGTTGAAGATTTATATCTCTGGGAACAAAGTTGGCTAACTGATAAGTTAGTGAAAAAATCAACACGTGAAGAAGCCTTAACACCTGTTACATTAAACAATGGCAAAACTTATCCTTACGGATTTGGCTGGTTTATTGACAAAGAGAACCAAATGTATCATCATACAGGTGGCTGGGTAGCATTTGGTAATATAATTATTAGAGATGAAAAAAATAATCGCACTTTAATTGTACTCACAAATGGCAGCAACGTTAGCGGCTTCAAAATAGCAGCTGATTTGTTTGAAGGTAAATCTGTGTCAATTGCACCAACTACACTAATTACCAA
>JANMLV010000261.1:0-2209 GCA_031372705.1 Bacteroidota bacterium
ATCTGTTAGGAGCTGGTTTAACTGATAAGTTTATAGCCAGAGGCGCAAAACCTGGTTTAAAATATTGGAATTTACGAAACGAGGGCAATAGTTCAGTTTTGGGAAATTTTATAGGAAATTAATTTACAAATGGAACGACATTCTTAGGTGGCTCGTTTTATGAGGATATGAATAAAGATTAATATTATGGTTAAATTTATTATACAGTTAAAGAAATTCTATAGGGATAAGATTCCATATATAGTAATTTTATCAATAATGGGGATTATCCTTCTTTGGACTTACGTCAAAGAAAAAGAAATTGAGCATAAATTTGAATTATCCAACTGTTATGTTTATAATACACATGGCTTTGGTAACACATTTATTGTTGATTATGAATATATTGTAGATGCTAAAGTATTTCGAGGCTCTTCAAAAGTTTCGCCCGTACATTGTTTCAATGATATCCCAACTGGAAAGTATTTTCCAATGATGATAGTCAAAGATAAGCCTAAAGTCCATCGCCTTTTATTAACTAGGAGAGCGGTAGAGGAGTTTTTAGGTAAAGTACCAGATAGTTTACAATGGATACAAAATTGTTGGTAGAATTCTATTTTAATTCCTAAAATGAAATTTACATGAACTTAGCAATTAGCTCTTATATTTTTAATCAGATGAGAAAATTCTTGAATATTCCAGTTCTATTGCTAGTTTTTATTCTTTCCTGCAAGGAAAAAAACGCTCCACAACCCCAAAACGACTTAACAACGCTAGAAGGGCGGGTACTAAACGGTGACAATAGCTCCCCAGTCGGGAATATTGGCTTAACCTTCATTGCCTTGAACAAAGACGATGAACGGATACAAACATCCCGTCTTTTTGCATCCAATACAAAAGGGGAGTATATGATAGAATTTAAAGCCTCACCCGACAGTGCCTATGCGATTGAAATAGCCAATGCGCCCACGTGGTATCAAGAAACCTATCCGTACAACAGCCCAAGAGGAGGTGCGAATAATAATTTTCAACGCCATGTAAAACAGACAAAAGATTTGTGGGTTTGTGGGGCAGGTTTTATTCAAGTAGTACCCGTTGATAGCAATAGAATACAATGTGATACCTTAGAAGTTCAAACTTTTTATAGAAGTTGCTCGTTAGACCCCAATTATGGTTATAAGGTGAAGGCAGCTAAGGCTCAATTCAAAAACATTGAGCCTTTCCCGATGCCTTCACCTCAAAAACCCATAATGGTTTGGAAAGCCTATAAAGGAAAGACTGTTGTGTTTGAGAAAAGAGACACAATAAGCCTCTCAAAACAAGGCGAAACATTTAATTATAGGTTAGTTTATTGAAACAAAATTCATAACGGATTAAAAATAACAAACATGAATCAGAAATATATAATAGCACTATGTTTATTAGTGAGCCAATCTATCATGGCACAAACCAAGGCTTTGCGTACAGATACAATACGACTATCTGTATATAACACAGGCAGAGCCTATGAACTCAAACGCGCTCCTTTTGGCGAACAACAACCCGTAATAGCAGTCGTGAAAGCGATGGTATTTGCAGAAGATAGTTTCGATGTCAAAAAAAATGAAGTTCTAAAAAACTTCAAACCTGAGTCAAACGGTCAACTTCGTACGAGGGTAACAGAGTTTACGCCCCCTACAACACCTAAACGCCCAACCCAAGCGGATATAGATAAGGTGAAAAATAATAATAACGGCAAACGAACCTGCCAAATAGCGACAAACGGTTTAAAAGATAAAATCGTTTTGATTGATTTTGATAAAAACTGCGACCCAAGTTTCAAATGCTTACAAGCACAACAAGGTGGTGCATCAGCAGTAATTATTATCTACGATACCAACAAAAAAGACAGTATTTCTATGGTAAGAGGTAGATACGATGCTCAATTAACAATACCTTGTTTTAGCATCACTCGAGAGCAAGGTGATTCAATACGATTTATGTTGCCATCACGAGTTGCTTTATTTATTCCACAAAAGCAAGCCAATAGTTTAAGTCAATCTCAGTTGGCACAACAAATAGAGACTTCGGAGAATATTTCAGGGAAATTAAACAACCTTGAAACAGGCAATCCTCTGGACAGAGTCAAACCCTATATGAAACTTTCGCCCAACCCTGCGCACGATATTGCTTACATCAACTATGGTGTACCACAACCCAGCGATGTTCAGATGGACGTAAAAAACGCAGC
>JANMLV010000299.1:0-17239 GCA_031372705.1 Bacteroidota bacterium
TTGATTGGTTAATACTTAAATTTTGATATCGTGCAGCATTTGTGCCCACCGATTTAAAATCTGTAAGCCAAGTTGAACAACATAACTCGCGACCGCAACTGCCTAATCCGCCAATTTTTCCTGCTTCTTGACGTGCACCTATTTGGCGCATTTCAATTTTCACTTTAAATTCTCTGGCGTAAATTTTAATCAATTCACGAAAATCTACGCGATCATCTGCTATATAATAAAATGTTGCTTTGCGCTTGTCGCCCTGATACTCCACTTCGCCCACTTTCATATCGAGTTTTAGCTCTTTGGCATAGGTTCTGGCTTTAAGCATGGTTGCGCCTTCCATAGCACGACCTTCCATCATACGTTCTAAATCATTATCGGTGGCTTTGCGCAAAATTGACATAAACTGCATTTCTGCATTTACCTTGCGCTTTTTCATTTGCAATTTAACCAATTCGCCACTCAAAGAAATGCGGCCAACATCAAAACCACTCTCAGTTTCAACGCAAACCATATCGCCGGTCATTACATCAATTTTATTCTTATTGCTGTAAAAGCCTTTTCTTATACCATTCTTAAAACTTATCTCATGAATATTGAATTGCTGACCTGAAGGAACAGGTAAAAAGCGAAGCCAATCATAAGTATTTAATTTGTTGCAACCGCCTGTAGCACAATGCCCATTGCTCTTGCACCCCGAAGGGATTCCACTATTTGTTCCTACTGAACAGCCTGCACAACTCATATCGTTTTATTTAGTGGGCCCATTTTTCGTAAAATGGCCTCGTGTTAACTGATTTTGATTGAAACTGTTTTAAAAGGGTAACAGAAACGTAAGTCATCATGATTTTAGCATTCACGTTTCTTTCTACAAAGTAAATGCATTTATCAAATAATTCAAGAATTATGGTAATACGAGCAGCTCCCAATACCTTGCCCAGCCCTTCAGCAGTTTTTAATTCGGCATCTGAAAGCTTTGACAGTGTTGAGGCTCCTGTTTCAATTAGCAATATTTCTCTGAAAAAATGCAGACAATATTGGAAGAAATTTTTTTGCTGCTCCCTGCCCAGTTTCACAAATCTGTCGTTCCAAGCGAACAAATTCTTGATATTTTGTCTGTAACAAGCTTCCATCCACTCGCGAATAAGGGCTGTATTCTCATCTTCATGAATATCAATCAATTGGGTGGCTTCATTAAAGTTACCTTCGCTTAAAGCAGCAATTTTTTTAGCTTGAGGCAATGGTAAACCGAGTTTTGCCATTATGGCATCAATCATTTCAGCGTCAGGTAATCTTGGAAATTTCACAATTTGAACCCGCGATAAAATGGTGTTGATTATGCGTTCCTGGTCATTGGCAATTAAAATGAAAACGGTATTCTCAGGAGGTTCTTCCAATATTTTGAGCAATCGGTTGCCTTCGTTTCCCAAATATTCGGGAAGCCATAAAATGAGCACCTTATAAATAGACTCGAAATTTTTAAGTGAAAGGCGACGCATAATTTCCTGACACTCTTTGGCGGTGATATTGCCTTGCTTGTTTTCGCCGTCAACAATCATACTAATCCAATCATTATAGCTGCCGTATGGGGTTTTCAAGAGAAATTGCCTCCAGTCAACCATGTAATCGGCACAGCCATCTTTTTTATCGTTTTTAATAAATGGGAAGGTAAAATGGATGTCGGGATGTATAAACTTTTTTGCCTTGATACACGAAGGACAGGCACCGCAAGAGTCGCCAATGCTATTTTCATCACCTGCTTCGGCTAATTTTTTATCTTCACAATTAATGTATTGCGCATAGGCAAGTGCCATAGCCAAGTTGCCACTTCCTTCCGAGCCAAGAAACAATTGGGCATGACTCACCCTATTGTCGCGAACACCCTTTGTGAGCTGCAACTTTATTCGAGTTTGTCCTATAACATCTTTAAAAAACACGCCAATAAATTAAGGTTACCTCAATTCAATTCGAGCAACGCCAATAATTCGTCATTAATTGGGTCAGTAGCAGGCGGAAATACAGCAATGAGTTGTCCTTCTTCGTCTAAAAGAAATTTTTGAAAATTCCAGACTATCGATTTGTTCAAATCGTTTTTAAATTCCCTGCTTGTAAGCCATTTAAACACCGGATTCATGGCTGCACCAATTACTTCGCTTTTTGATGCAAGCGGAAATGTAACGCCATATTTGTATGAACAAAAATTCTTTATCTCTCTGTCGGTTCCCGGCTCCTGCTCACCAAAATCGTTGGACGGAAATCCAACAATTGCCAAAGTTGCACCATGTGTTTCATGCAATTCCTGTAGTTGCATATACTGGTCGGTATACATGCAATCACTGGCTGTGTTCACTATGAGCAATTTTTTTCCTTTATATGCCGAAAAGTCTATCACCCCACCTTCAATTGAAGGGAAGTTGAAATCGTGGATTGATTTTGTTGCTACCATTGTCACTATAGGGCAAATTTAAAGTATTTTGGCAACCTTTGTGCAACAAATAATGTTCATGCTATATGAGAACTACCGTTTGCAGACGCGCAACATTCAACGCAGCACATCGTTTATTTAACCCGAATTGGGACGAAGCCACTAACAACAAGGTGTTTGGCTTATGCAATAACCCTAATTACCACGGTCACAACTATATCTTAATTGTAAAAATAACCGGAGATATTAATCCGGAAACGGGCTATGTGATTGATTTAAAAATTGTGAACGACATGATTAATAAATTAGTAATTGAGCCTTTCGACCATAATAATCTCAATTTAGATGTGCCGGATTTCAAAAATTTAATCCCTTCTGCCGAAAACATTGCAATGGTTATTTACAATAAATTCAGGAATTACCTCGATAAACAGTACGAGGTGAAAATTCAATTATTTGAAACCGAGAATAATTTTGTGGAATTTCCGGGCTAATTATTTATGCCTCCATTTTGGATTTTAAATTTAATAGGCCTTGTTCCAAATCGGTGCCCATCATTTTTTCCATATTCAAAAAAAGTAACATAAAATTCTTAGGATATTTCATACCACTGTCTAATTGCCAAATTACTTTGGCCGCATTGGGTGATACTAATTCTGTGTTAAACATCGCTACGGCTTCACCCTTAAATGGCTTGATAAATCGCAAAGCAGTAATTAAACCAATACCTTCATTTATTTGTGTGATTTCCTGTTCTCCCGTTCCCACTTTTTTACTCGGGCTATCCCAAGCTGATACAAAACCCGGTTTGCCATCTTCACCACGATACGTCTTTTTCATATCCGGATCTAGGTTTGCCCAAACTGAGAAGCTGTCCTGATTTTTTAAATATTTAATAAAATCAAAAACTTTTTGTTGCGGTTGGTTGATGGTAATTTCTCGTTTAATACTGTACTTTTTAGGAATAAAAAGTGCTGCAATTAAAATTATTGAAACAAGAATTCCAATAATCATTAAAATGGTGTAAACTATACTCATAATAGCCTGTTGTTTGAACAAATTTAATACAAAAATAGTAAATAATGTGAAGCAGGAAATTACAGTTAATCATTGCCGTTTTTAGCAAAAAGTATTAATAAACCAAAGATTTAAAATTTAACTTATCGGCTATAATTCTAACAAATATGCTACTTTATATGCTTGAATATCAATTAGTTATATTCATTTCTGTTTTTGGAATTGTCTATAAAAAGTTGAAAAATGTATATTTTAGAAATGATAAATATTTCGTCAGAAATAACAGACAGCAACTCAATCAAAAAATATTAATGCCCTATCAATTTGCTTTTCATTAATCCGGCAATTCCTGCTGCGCGCATTTTCATTAATGTTGCATTTTCACCTTCAAATAATTCGTCGACGGTAGTATTAAAATGGAATATCCATCTTTCGAAATGAGCGTCGGTAAATTTCACTTTATCTTGCAAAACAAAATGTGGTGTCATGGCATTTCCCGTGTATGTTCCGGTTCCAAAAACTGTAGATTCCCAAAAGTTATACATGATTGGCATATGGTGTTCCCAATCTACTTTGGCTATATCGTTAAAAATAAATCCGATTGTTTCGTCGGCCCGTACTTTTAAATAAAAAGCATCTACCACCGCAATAATTTCAGCTTTCGAAACAATATCACCCATATTAAATTTTAAATGTTGAATTGATAGTATTGCCACGCGATAAAGTTTTATGCACACGACATTTATTGGCTACGTTTAATAGTCGTGTCATTGTTGCTTCATCAAATTGATGTTCAATTGAAATTATGAGTTCAAATGTTTGAGTGCCATCTTCATGTCTAATCATGGTTGTTTGCACGTTTATAGTGCCCAGGTCCCAATTTTTATGTTCAGCATACATTCGCAGCGTAATACTCGTGCAAGCCGATAAAGCCATGGCAACCAGTTCATCAGGCGTTGGTCCTGTATTTGCACCACCTTTCGATTGAGGTTCATCAGCTATAAGGCTGTGGTTTGCGGTGGTTAAAACGACTTGATATTGCGGCATCCCCAACTTTGCCTGAACGGAAATATTATTTTGCATGTTTTAAATTTTTAAACTGTCCTAAAGTTACTATAATCAAGGTATACATGTGATAAAATGTCGGTTAACAATCTTTATCCTGTCGTTAACCTTAATTAACTTTGCACACCAAATTTAAATATTTGTTACTAAGTTACCTTTGCATAACTAATTAGACATCCACCAAACATGAACGAAATGGAGAATCCAATATCAACCGACATTAAGGAATTAAACGAGCGCATCCATCAGGAAAGTGCATTTATAGATTTGCTGAGACTGGAAACAGGTAAAGCAATTGTTGGACAAAAATATATGATAGACCGGCTATTGCTCGGCTTGCTTACACAAGGACATATTTTATTGGAAGGAGTTCCGGGTTTAGCTAAAACACTTGCAATTAAATCGCTCTCCGCTGCAGTTAATGCAAAGTTTTCGAGAATTCAATTCACGCCCGACTTATTACCTGCCGATTTAATTGGAACAATGATTTACAATCAAAAGGACAATGTATTCAGTGTAAAAAAAGGACCAATATTTGCCAATTTTATTTTAGCGGATGAAATTAACCGAGCTCCGGCAAAAGTGCAAAGCGCCTTGCTTGAGGCTATGCAAGAGCGTCAAGTTACTATTGGCGAAAACACCTATAAGTTGGAAGAACCTTTTTTAGTTTTAGCTACACAAAATCCAATAGAACAAGAAGGAACATATCCGCTGCCCGAAGCGCAAGTAGATCGTTTTATGATGAAGGTGGTAATTAATTATCCTTCAAAAGAAGATGAAAAATTAATTGTTCGCCAGAATGTTACCGGCGCAGTGATTAAAATTGCTCAAGTAGTTTCTCCTGAACAAATATTAAAAGCGCGCAATCTCGTGCGCGAAGTTTATATGGACGAAAAGATAGAGAATTATATTCTCGACATTGTTTTTGCATCGCGTAAGCCGGAAGATTTTAATTTGAAAAAAATTAAACATTTAATTGCATATGGCGGTTCTCCTCGTGCAAGTATTAATTTGGCAATGGCAAGCAAAGCCTATGCATTTATTAAGCGAAGAGGATATGTAATTCCGGAAGATGTGCGTGCCGTTTGTCAAGATGTAATGCGCCATAGAATTGGACTTACCTACGAAGCTGAAGCAGAAAATATTACATCTGAAGATATTATTGCTGAAATTTTGAATGTAGTTGAAGTGCCTTAAATCTTATTCGGTTACATGTAGGAAGTTAACACTCAAAAACATTTTCAATAAATATATTTAAAATCACTAACGCATATTATTTAAATTGGATAAAGCAACTTTACTAAAAAAAGTTCGACTCATCGAAATAAAAACGAAGGGTATTTCTCAGAATATTTTTTCGGGGGAATATCATTCTGCGTTTAAAGGAAGGGGTATGAGCTTTAGTGAAGTTAGAGAATATTCATTTGGTGATGATGTGCGCAATATTGAATGGAACGTTACAGCAAGAATGAACCATCCGTATATAAAAGTTTTTGAAGAAGAACGTGAACTCACTGTAATGTTATTAATAGACATTAGCCAGTCGTCGTTTTTTGGCACGCAATTGCAAATGAAAAATGCATTGATTACAGAAATTGCTGCCGTGTTAAGTTTTTCAGCAATCAATAATAACGATAAAGTTGGCGTGATTTTGTTTTCCGATAAAATCGAGAAATTTATTCCGCCTAAAAAAGGAAAGTCACATATTTTACGCATCATCAGCGATTTGTTGGAATTAACCCCCGAAAACTCCGGAACTAATATAGCTGCTGCATTGCAGTATTTTAATAATGTAGTAAATAAGAAAAGTATCGCATTTGTATTTAGCGATTTTATTGATACGGGTTATGAAAAACCTTTGATGATTGCTGCAAAAAAGCATGATGTAATCGGAGTGCATATACACGACAAGCGAGAAGAAGAATTACCTGATGTTGGCATTGTTAGAATGTATGATGCCGAAGCAAAAAAAACAGTGCTGGTTGACACATCAAATGTCACAACCAGAGCACAATATAAAAGTAACTTCACCCACAATTTAAATGCGTTTAGAACAACATTTTTAAAAAGTGGGGCCGATACTATTTCAATCCATAGTCAAAAACCTTATATCAACGAACTGCATAGCTTTTTTAGAAAGCGAATAAGCATGCGATAACATAATGAAGCAATTAGCACTATATATTTTCATTTATTTTGCATTCAATACATTGAGTGCCCAAGTTGCAGTTACTGTAACTACCGATAAATTTGAATATGAAATTGGCGATTATATCCGCATAGAAATTACTGCAAGTGGCAATAGTAATGGTTCCTATTTTTGGCCTGCCGCAAATGAAATTGCTCCTTACGAAGTAATCACGGTTAATCCTGTGGATACAGTAATTGTGGGTGGGGAAACTGTATATAAGCAGAAAATCATTTTCAGTGTTTATGAAGCAAATAAATATTATTTCCCGCAAGTAACCATTCCGTATAAAAAGCCAAACGACAACACTGCTTATTTCGCTGTTTCTGATTCATTGCCATTTATAGTAAAATCTATTGCAGTTGATACAACCGCAACCATAAAACCAATTAAGTTAATTCAAGATGTGGTTGTTGTTGATTTTACGCCACTATATATTTTTCTGATAATTAACGTAATAATTGCAGTTGCATTTATTATTTATTTCTTCTTTATAAGGAAAGAAATAAAAACAACCTTAGCCAAACCTGCCGGCCCTCAGAAATCATTTTATGAAATTGCAATCGACAATTTAAGGTTACTTGATGAAAAGAAACTGTGGCAACAAGATGAGCTCAAGTTATATTACTCGGAACTAACTGATATTTTACGATTATACATCGAACAACGATTTACTGTTAATGCCCTTGAAAGCACCAGTGATGAAATTTTGGAACAATTAAATCATATTGCAATTACTAAACCATTTACCGATGATGTCGCTTTTATTTTGCAACTTGCCGATATGGCAAAATTTGCAAAGTCGCGGCCATTACCAAATGAAAATGTGAAAGCCATGGAACTGGCTCAACAATTTGTTGAATCAACAAAAGCCGAGGAAGTAACAACACCAATTACCCAATGAACGAAATAATAGAAAATATTCGGTTCGAAGACCCATGGTTTTTGCTGTTACTGTTAGCAGTGCCGATTTATTTTATTTATTTAAAGCGCAATGTAAATGCAAAATTCGTTTCATTTAAAATTTCTTCGGTTGCGGGTTTTGGTAATAAGGTGCCAAAAAAAATTAAATGGATGCGCTTGCTGCCTATTTTGCGCATTGCGGCGTTTGTGCTTTTAGTAATTGCTATTGCCAGGCCACAAACCGGATTCAGTAATAAGAAAATATCTGCCGAAGGAATTGATATTGTTTTGGCACTCGATGTTTCACCAAGTATGTACGCCATTGACTTCAAACCGAATAGAATGGAAGCTGCAAAAGTTGCTGCAATGGAATTTATTGATAGTAGACCAAACGACAGAATAGGTTTGGTGGTATTTGCAGGTGAAGCATTTACACAATGCCCCGCCACGCTCGACCACAATATGTTGAAAGCACAAGTTGAAACTGCCGATAATTGGTATTTAAAAGATGGAACAGCTATCGGCGATGGCTTGTTTATGGCAGTAAATAGATTATCAGATACTGCAAATGTTAATACGAAAGTAGTTATATTACTTACCGACGGTGTTCGCATTGGTGGCAACTTTTCGCCAATTGATGCTGCCAATGCAGCTCAGCAATTAAATATCAGAACTTACACTATCGGTGTAGGAACCGAAAGCTCAACACCAATACCGGTAGTGGATAAAAACGGGAGAAGAATTTTCGAATTAGACCCAAGAATTTCATTTGATGAAAGCGTATTGAAGGAAGTGGCTACAATTACCGGCGGACAGTATTTTAAAGCTACATCGAAAGAAAAATTGACTGAAATTTATAAAGAAATTGACACTATTGAAAAGCAAAAGTTTGAAGTTGACATCACTCAACGATACGATGAACACTTTTTTTATTTTGCATTGGTAGGATTAATTTTATTGATAACCGAAATTGTTTTAACTAATACAATATTCAGATCGCTGACATAATATGCAATTCGAAAATAAAATAGTTTTATACTTTTTATTTATCATTCCAATATTGGTAATGATTTTTTACAGCTATGTGCAATGGCGAAAAAAGGCATTGGAACGCATGGGCGATGTGCTGCTTATTAATAAATTAATGGATAGAACCTCACTCAAACGAAAGTGGATAAAATTTGTATTACTAGCCGGCGCTTGTGTGTTCATTATTTTGGGATTAGCCAATTTGCGACTTGGCTCTAAGAAAGCAAAAATTACCGGCGAAAGTGCCGAAATAATGATATGCTTCGATGTGTCAAATAGCATGTTGGCAGAAGATGTAAAGCCAAATAGAATGGTGCAAGCTAAATTGGCTGCAGTGCAATTGGTAGAAAAATTAGCAGCTAATAAAATTGGTTTAATTGTTTTTGCCGGCGATAGTTATGTGCAAATGCCGCTAACGTCAGATGCGCGCGCAACATTAATGTACTTGAATAATATTAATACAGGCACAATCGGTAACCAAGGCACTGCTATTGGCAATGCAATAGAAACGGCAATCCAAGCTTTTGCAAACGGAGGCGATGCAGCAAATAAAAAGGGAAAAGCCATTATCATTATAACTGATGGCGAAAGTCATGATGCCAATGCTGTTGAAATGGCCAAAAAAGCCGCCGATGCCGACATTAAAATAATTACTTTGGGCGTTGGAACATCTGCCGGCGGCCCTATACCGATTAGAAAGGGAAATATGGTTGATGGATTTAAGAAAGATAAATCCGGCAGTGTAGTGCTTACTAAGCTAAATGAACCCATGCTAAAAAACTTGGCCGAATGTGCCAATGGTATTTATATGAATTTAAACATGGGAAAAAAGGTTACTCAAGATGTATATGCAGAAATAAATGCTTTAGATAAAACTGAAAACGATGATTATACTTTTACTGAGTATGCCAATCATTTTCAATTATTTTTGGCAATTGGATTGATATTGTTAACTATCGAATTATTTATGAGTGATAAAAAACCATTGTGGCTCGAAAAAGTAAATTTGTTTGATGAAAAAAAATAATAACATGCAGCTCAAAATATTAATTGCATTTTTGCTCATGAACGGACTACTGTCTGCTCAAAATGCCAATAGTCTTATTAAAGAAGGCAATGAGAAATATAAACAAGATGATTTTTCTGGCGCACAGCAAAGCTATGAGCAGGCAACAACAAAAGATCCTTCATCAGGTGCCGGCAATTACAATTTAGGCAATGCTTATTATCAGCAACAGCAATACGATAAGGCCATTGAACAATTCAAAAAGGCAGGTGAAATTGCTACAAGTCCTGAAACCCGGGCAAATGCCTATCACAATATGGGTAACGCTTACTTGCAACAAAAAAAATATCAGGAAAGTGTTGATGCCTATAAACAAGCACTGCGCGATAACCCTGCCGATGCCGATACAAAATACAATATGGCATATGCACAACAAATGTTAAAAAAGCAGCAACAACAGCAACAACAAAAAAATCAGGATCAACAAAAGCAGGATCAACAAAAAAAAGAGGAGCAAAAGAATAAAGAGCAACAAAATAAAAATCAACAGCAAAAAGATCCTCAACAACAAACACAACCTAAGCAGTATTCAAAAGAGGAATTAGAACGTATACTCGAATCGCTCAATAACGACGATAAAAGTGTGCAGGATAAAGTAAACAAACAAAAGGTTCAAAAAACATCCGCTTCTAGCGAAAAGGATTGGTAACTATGAAACAATTTATATTTATTATAGTTTGTTTTTTCAGTGTGGCGCAATTGTCGGCGCAAGATGCTACTATTACTGCAAGTGTAAGTAAGAACACAATTGGACTTTCTGAGCGATTTAAATTTACGATAACAATCACAAATGGAAGTAACGCAAAAGATTTACGACCACCATCGCTTTCCGATTTTCAAATTTTGGGTGGGCCAAATCAATCGGCCATTACTCAAACATATAATGGAGCTGTAACACAATCCATATCCTATTCATATGTGCTCCAACCAAAGCGCATCGGGAAATTCACTATTGGTGCTGCGTATGTTAAAGTAAATGGCAAAACATTAACTTCTCAATCTATAAATGTTGAAGTGGTTGACAAACCGGCTTCAACCGGGCAATCGCAAAGTAACCAGCAGTCTACTACAAAAACAACCAATCAAGATATTGAAAATTATATTCTTCAAAATGTATTTATTAAAACAGAAGTAAGCGATGCAGAAGTGTATAAAGGTGAAAACATTGTAGTTACTTTAAAGCTGTATGTAAATAATAATGGTACGGTTTATGGCCCTCGGGCATTCCAAAATTTACAGGCACCTAAGTATGACGGTTTTTATGCTAATGAAATTGATTTGCCGGATCAACAATTGCAAACTGAAGTGTTAGATGGTCAAGTATACAAGGTGAGTATAATTAAGAAAACCATTTTAACACCACAAAAAACCGGGCAATTGGTAGTTGACCCAATTTCAATTGATGCCATTTTCGGCGTAATTGTAAAGCGACAAAAAAGCAACAGCGGTGATCCATATCAGGATATGCTCGACGATTTTTTTTCAAATCCTTTCAGTTCGGGTTCAAAAGAATTACTGGTAAATATAAAATCTAAGCCTGTAAATATTAAGGTGAATGAACTTCCTGCAAATACGCCTGCCAATTTTAATGGTGCGGTAGGTAAGTTCAGTATGAAAACACAAATTAGTGCCACCGCAACAAAAACTGATGAGCCGGTTGCTTACCGAATATCGATTGCAGGTACAGGAAATTTAGATTTGTTTACACCGCCTGCAATTAATTTGCCTCCGGGTTGGGAAACATTTGACCCTAAAATTGTAAATGCTGACGGCGGTAAAACGTTTGAATATTTATTAATACCACGCTCTCCAGGCGATTTTGAAATACCGGCTTATACTTGGTCTTATCTTGACCCGAATACAAAAAAGTATGTATCACTTGCCTCTGAACCTTATAAAGTAAAGGTTGAAGCCGGTCCGGGGTATAATCCAAATAATGGTATTTCCGGAAATAATAAAGAACAAGTTGAAGCCCTTGCAACCGATATCCGATTTATTACTAAGCATAGTCCAACATATAAAAATGAAGCAAATAACTTTTTTGGAACCGGTGTTTTTTATGCGTTGGTTGCACTGCCGTTTTTTGGTGGATTAGGCTTTTTGTTTTTTACTGTCCGCCGCAAAAAAATGTATAGCAATGTAACAGCATTAAAATTTAATAATGCCAATGCAAATGCAAAAAAGAGACTCACAAAAGCCGCGGGATTATTACAATCAAACAACGCACGCGAATTTTACGATGAAACTATTCGGGCACTATGGGGATATCTCCACGATAAAGTTGGTATTAACCAAAGTGATATGTCGCGCGATAATATTGAAACAGCATTACTCAGAAAAAACGTTACGCCAATTACAGCAAGAGGTGTTATTACACTGCTCGATAATTGTGAGATGTCGTTATTCGCTCCACCGGGAAATCACGCCGCATTAAACGAAACCTATGCCGAAGCTGTTGAATTAATTACTAAACTGGAAAACGAAATAAAATGATGTTGCGCAGGTTGATATTAATATTCGTTATTGCAATTAGTTTAAGTGCGCATGCGCAAACTGACACATTAAAGCAGGGTAATCCAATTGATACAACTACTTATGTTTATGGTAATGTGATGTATGAAAAAGGTAATTATTATGTTGCGATTACAGTTTATGAAAATTTATTAGCTGCCAACGGACCTGCAGAAGAAATTTATTTCAATCTCGGAAATGCATATTATAAAACGAATCAGTTTGGTAAAGCAGTGCTGAATTATGAGCGCGCACTTTTTTTTGATACAAACGATAACGATACGGAATATAATTTGGAGTTAGCCAATCAACGCATTCGCGATAAAATAGAGCCCGTTGCAACCTCTATATTTGAACTTTGGTGGAGAGGTTACATCAGTTGGTTTACTGCAATTGGTTGGTCGGTTATCGCCATTTTATTAATATGGATATCACTCGCCGGGTTTATAGTTTATCGATACCATAAGTTTATTAAGTTTCAACGAGAAGGGTTTTATATTTTTCTCGTAGCAATTATATTATTTGTGTTTGCATTTGCAGGAGCTGCAGGTAGAAGTGCATCCGATAAAAATTATCAGTTTGCTATTGTTTTGTCGCCAAGTGCAGTAATAAAAAGTGAACCGTCGGAGAGTAGCACCAATTTGTATCTCATACATGAAGGTTTGAAATTGCAACTGCTAAATACTGAAAATAATTGGACTGAAATTAAAATGCCTGATGGTATTATCGGGTGGGTAAAAAATGAAGATATTGTTCCGGTAAACCCCTTTATACCTGAACAAAATTTGATGCAACCATAAAGCTGAAAAATCCGGTCATATATCCCAAAAATACTTCGCGCTCCGTGTGTGCTTTTAAAACTAGTCGCGCTGTTCCTACACATCCTGCACAAATAATAGTTCCAATAAAAATTGGCACTACACCAACATACGAATAAGGTAGCAGTATCATAATTACAGCCACCATTCCACCTGCACCTGTTGCATGCATACTAACTTTGGTTACCAAAATATTAATTAGAAAATCAACAAATACAGCTATAGTTGAACCAAGTAATATATAGGTGATTTGCGGATTAAATCCTTCTCTCGAAAAAACTACAAAGGCCCAGATATAAAAAAAGCCCGATGCTATATAAGGTATTATTCTTTCCTGTCGCTCATAAACATTTACCGATTTAATAAATTTAAGTGCAGCTAAAAGTCCTATTGTAAAGGCGGGAAAAACAAATGTAAGTAAGGCAACACGTATAAGCATTAAGCCATAAGCACTCGGGTCTGGGAAAAGATATGGATTGGTATAAATAACATAAATTGTTCCATACAACGGCAACAATAATGGGAGAAATAAAATCGAGAAAAAATGACCAAATATTTTTTTTATCATAACTCCCTTCTTAAACGTGCAACAGAAATGTCAAGTTGCTCGCGATATTTGGCAACGGTTCTTCGCGCAATATTGTATCCTCTCTTACGCAAATCTTCCATTAATTCTTGATCGCTGAGTGGATTCTTTTTATCTTCCGCTTCAATTAATTCCGATAATATTTTTTTCACTTCGCGTGTTGAAACTTCTTCGCCAGAATCGGTGGAAAGTGATTCGCTGAAGAAATATTTTAAAGGATAAGTGCCAAATTCAGTCTGCACATATTTACTGTTTGCCACGCGACTTACCGTTGAAATATCTAAATTGGTTTTTTCGGCAATATCTTTTAAAATCATCGGCTTCATTTGTGTTTCATCGCCGCTCAAAAAGAAATCGTATTGGTGCACCATAATTTCATACATGGTCGACCATAATGTATGTTGCCTTTGTTTAATAGCATCAATAAACCATTTTGCAGCATCAATTTTTTGTTTGATGAACATAATGGCTTCTTTCTGCTTTTTATCTTTTTCGGAAGTTTTTTTATAATCAACAACCATGTCCTTAAAATCGCGACTAACGCGAAGCTCGGGTGCATTGCGCGAATTCAATTTTAATTCAAGATCGCCATTGCTGTTTACAATGGTAAAGTCAGGAATAATATATTGATACATATTATTGCCATCCTCTTTTGCACTTCCACCGGGTTTCGGATTCAGTTTTGTTATTTCGGCAATAACGGGTTTTAGTACATCATCTTCAATTTTTAAATGACGCGCTAATTTATCGTAATGTTTCTTTGTAAACTCATCGAAATAGTTCTCAATGATATTGATTGCCAATTTCACATGCTTGGTATGTAACTTGCGTTCTAATTGTAACAGCAAACACTCTCTTAAATCACGAGCGGCAACTCCCGGCGGATCGAAACCTTGAATTAAATCTAATAATTCTATAATTTCATTTTCGTCGGTAATTACATTTTGTGAAAATGCAAGGTCGTCAACAATAGCAGCAATTTCGCGACGTAAATAACCGTCGTCATCAATGCTCCCAATAATTTGTTGTGCAATTTTTTCGTGACGTTCATCTAATTCGCACATGCCTAATTGCTTGGAGAGATTTTCATGAAATGTATCACTCACTGCATACGGAACAGTTTTGTTGTCGTCATCATCATCACCGTAATTTTCATCACGCGTTTTATAGTCGGCAACTTCATCATCATTAATATAATCGTCGAGGTCTAATTCATCGCTCGAATTACTTTCTTCATTTTCTGATGAATTATTATCGTCGTTATTGCCTTCTTCTTCTCTGAAAATTTCTTCTGTACTTGTTAGCTCTTCTTCACCGGTATCACCTTCCTCCAATGCCGGATTGGCTTCCAGCTCTTCTTTAATGCGCTGCTCCAATTGGTCGGTTGGCACCTGCAGCAGTTTCATTAATTGAATCTGCTGTGGCGACAGCTTTTGTAATAGTTTTTGACTTAATCTTTGATTTAACATTGTTCTTCAGCTCTATCCTGCCTCAAATTTAAGCCGAATTTATTTGATGAAGCAATCTTTTTTCTATTGTGCAATAAGTTTTTATTTAGTAATGAAAAGTGCAACGGGGGTGCATTTCACAGAAAATTCATTGTAATTTTGCACCCTTAATCATTATTAGCATGCGAATTGAAAAATTTCAGTATATCCGAGAATTCGGACAGTTTGAAAACAAAACAGTAACCATTAAAGGTTGGGTTAGCAATAAACGTGACAGCAAGGGCTTGGTTTTCATAATTATGCGCGATGGCAGTGGGTTTACACAATGTGTTGCCGATGCTGCAAAATTGAGTGCAGAGGAGTTTGAATCTGCCAAGCGTTTAACAATGGAAAGTTCAGTATCACTAACGGGAACCGTAATAAAAGATGAGCGCCAGGTTGGAGGTTATGAACTGCAAATTACAGGCATCGAAATTATTCAGATTGCCGATGAATATCCTATATCCAAGAAAGAGCATGGTGTTGAGTTTTTAGTTGAAAACCGCCACCTATGGTTACGTAGCAAGAAGCAATGGGCTATGATGCGCGTGCGTAATCGTGTGATTTTCGCCATCCACGATTTCTTTCAATCGAACGATTTTATGCAAATGGATGCCCCAATTTTTACAGGCAATGCTTGCGAAGGAACATCAACCCTATTTGAAACCGATTTTTATGGTAAACCTGCTTATTTAAGTCAGAGCGGTCAGCTTTATGGCGAAGCATTAGCCATGGCACATGGTAAAATTTACACTTTCGGACCAACATTTCGTGCCGAAAAATCGAAAACCCGCCGTCACTTATCCGAATTTTGGATGATTGAACCTGAAATGGCGTTTTATGATTTAGACATGGACATGGATTTAATTGAGCAGTTCTTAAAATCGGTGGTGCAAGATGTTACAACACATTGCAAAGAAGAGCTTACCATTTTAGAGCGCGACACTGCATTCCTCGAAAACGCAATAAACCTGCAATTTCCGCGCATTCATTACGATGATGCCGTTGCAATTATCAGAGGAGAAAAAGATGTGGATGGAAAAAATAGTATCAAAACCCTCGAAAACGATTTACAAGCAATCAATGAAAAAATTGCCGCATTACAAGCTGAAATAACTGAGCGTGAAGCAAAAATTGCATCGGGAATTTTAAAAGCCGGTGAAATTAACTTCAACAAAAATAAAATTGATACCATAAAAAATGATATTAAAGATTTACAGGAAAAATCGGATAATATCCCACAATGGCTCAATTCCGCAAGAAATTTTGAACACGGAAACGATTTCGGCGGAAGTGATGAAACTGTGCTAACAAGATTATTTACTTGTCCGATTATGGTTTACAATTGGCCAACTGCCGTTAAAGCATTTTACATGAAGCGCGATCCTAAAGATCCTCGTTATGTAAAAGGAGTCGACGTTTTAGCACCGGAAGGATACGGTGAAATTGTTGGTGGAGCCGAACGAGAAGATAACTACGAAATGTTATTAGAACGCATCAAGCACGAAAATTTACCGGTTGAAGCATTCGACTGGTATTTAGATTTGCGCAAATACGGTACAGTTCCTCACGCAGGTTTCGGACTAGGCTTAGAACGCATGGTGTTATGGATCAGCGGCGCAACCCATATTCGCGAAGCAATACCATTTCCACGTTTCTACGGTCGCCTCGAGCCTTAATGAGTAATGAGTTATTCGCTGCGCGAATATGAGTAATGAGTGGTTACTGCAAGGTGACAAAAGGAACCTGCCTGACTCACGCCGGCAGGCAGGCACTGGTCTAACGGATTTAACAGATTTAAACGGATTAGTTTTTGAGCTGGAATGAAGGCTGTTACATCTGCACATCAGCACATTGGTTCCGGCTGTTTCATTAGCTAATTAGCCAATTGGCTCCGGCTGTTCAATTAGCACATCAGCACATTAGCACATTAGCACATTGGTTCCGGCTGTTTCATTAGCTAATTAGCTAATTAGCCAATTGGCTCCGGCTGTTCCATTGGTACATCTGCACATCATTGTTGTCCGGTAAAACTTTGAACACGAGAAGATGTTTATATAAATCAAACCTTTTGATCTGCTTATTTGGTTATTTTCATGGAGAAGCCCCCTCAAAATTAAAAGTAAGTTGTGGTGAGGGAGGGAGGTATT
>JANMLV010000005.1:0-6762 GCA_031372705.1 Bacteroidota bacterium
TGCTGCCTATTCCAAAAGCGCCGTCTAATTCAATGTGTTTACTTTATTAAGGCCAAATTGGTATGAAACGCCACCGCCGTATCCAAATCGCAATCCCAATGCCATGTCGTTAACTTGAGCCTGTCCAATTTGAAAGCTGCAAGCAATAATGAGTAATAACAATATTCGCTTCATGTTTGTTTTTTTACAAATAGAAGTAAAATTATCCTTATTTACAAATCTAGTATCTTGAAAATCAAGGCAAAGTGACTAAATGGGCAATACAGCAGCTGAGTATTTTTTTGACAACTAAAAGTACAATCGCTAAAAAATGGTTAATGGTAACTGGTTTAATCGCGACTCACCATCTTCATTAAATCGTCTTTATAATTTGCACCAATTGGTAAACGACCTTTTGCTGTTTCAACAATATTTCCAAAAATAGATTGAATGGCAGGAATATTTACGATATAACTTCTATGAATTCGTACAAATTGAGATGTCGGTAAAATTTCATCAAATTTTTTCATAGTATGGTGTGTAACAATCATGCGTTGCTTGGTGAAAATTTTTGCATAATCTTTCATACATTCAATATGATCAATATCTATAAAATTTATTTTCACCAACTTGCTGTCTTCTTTCACAAAAAAGTAATCGGTAGTAATGACTTCATTTTCATGTTGATTGTTTTGCTGCAGCGCAATTTGCTCTGTTGCTTTATTTACTGCCTTTAAAAATCGTTCAAACGAAACAGGTTTTAATAAATAATCGGTAATATTTAAATCATAACCATCCATTGCAAAATCGGGATAAGCAGTTGTGAAAATTACCGAAGGCGGATTTTGTAAAGTTCTCAAAAATTCAACACCTGTTATTACCGGCATTTGTATATCAAGAAAAAGGATGTCGATTGTCTCATTATGCAATACCTCATAAGCTTCCATTGCATTATCGCATTTCGCTACAAGTTCAAGCGATGGTGTTTTGTTGATGTAGGTTTCAATTACTTGCTGCGCCAAAGGTTCATCATCAACAATCAGGCAACGTATTTTCTGGTTCATAGTTTCGATATATTTAAATTTACACGATAAATTCCGGGCTCATCAGTTATGGTGAGCAAATGCAGGCCGGGATAAATCATCTGCAAGCGTTTTTTAGCATTTTCGATACCAATTCCACCCGAAGCATTTGATTTACTTTCGTTAACTGGTGGTTTATTGTTTTCAATCTGAAAAATAAATCCATTATTTGCCGCATCTAAATTAAGCAAAATATGTACCCATGCATTGCCCAGCTGTGCATTTATACCATGTTTAAAAGCATTTTCTACAAATGGAATTAATAAAAGGGGTGGTATTTTAGCATCATTTGTGGCACCTGTTACTTCAAAATTTATTTGTGCTTTTTCACCATGCCTTATTTTTTCGAGCTCAATATAATCTTCCAAGAATTTTATTTCCCTGTTTAATGCAATTAGCGGCACATTACATTCGTATAACATATATCGCATTAAGTCGCTCAACTTTAATATCATATCGGGTGATCGATCCGATTTTTGCAATGAAAGAGAATAGATATTGTTTAATGTATTAAATAAGAAATGCGGGTTTATTTGCGATTTTAAGAAGTTTAGCTCTAAATCGGTATTCATTTTTATAAGTTTACTCCGCTCGGCAGAAACTGATAAATACCTCCGCATCATCATAATAGAGAGTGGAATAAGGGTAACAATTATCATTCTTGCAAATTCAGCGGCATCTAATAATCTTCTCTCAATGGCCGTTGTAAATATTTCTTTTTCATGGGCAGTCACCAATTTGTCGAAGAATAGCATCTCGACGCTCTTGCAAGCCCAACTAAACAATAAGTAAGCGGCTAACACGTACACCGCAAAAAAATACCATTTCTTGCGGTTGAAGTATTTAGGAACCAGCACATAGGCAACTGCATAGTAAAAAGGTAAGTAAAAAAGATTGGCAACTATTAAGATATAATAGGTCCAAGCTGTAAAATCACCCTCCAGATATGCGAAAAATGGGGTCGACAAGTAAAGTGCCCAAAATCCAATATGTAAGAAAACACGCCAAAACGGCGATTTGAGAAAATTTGCTGGAATGCTCAACGACTTATTCACCATGCAAAAATCAGAAATTAGGGGCAAGTAGACAGGTTTTTTCGACAAAAATGGCTTGTAGGTCGACAAAAACAGTTACGGAGCATAGTTTTTTACTGGTTTTTGTCAGATTTTTGTAAAAGAGTTGAGACTCAATACTTTGCGTAAAACAATTGGAGTTTAGTCTGAAATTACCGCAATACAGCAATCCTGAAACTCTCGTGTTAACATAAAAATAACAACAAGAAAGTTAAAAATAGAAAGTTGTAAAACAGTTTTTTTAAAATTTAATCTATATTTGCCCACTCTAACAATTAATTAAAAAGGAAATTAAAATTAACCTTATGGCTCAAACAGCAGCAAAACCAACAAAAAAGACCACAGTAACCAGTCTTGGAATCATTGTTATCATTGTTAACTTGATACTCGGAATTCTATTCTACAAATTTGTGTGCGGTAACCCGGCAAACTTTGATGCTGATGGACACCCAAAACAAGGTAACTACCTAGGACTTGTTTACATGGGGGGATTCATTGTGCCAATTTTGATGGCATTATTTTTAACTGTGCTAGTATTCTTTGTTGAGCGTCTGATGACTATTTCTAAAGCAAAAGGAAATGGTTCAACTGAAAGTTTCATGCAAAAAATCAAGTATCACCTATCGAACAACGATATTGATGGTGCGTTGAAAGAATGTGACCGTCAGAAAGGGTCAGTTGCAAACGTTGTAAACGCAGGTTTACATAAATATGCAGAAATGAAAACGGATAATGATTCTACAATGGAGCAAAAAGTGCTTAATATCTCTAAAGAGATTGAAGAGGCTACAGCACTTGAGATGCCTGCATTGGAAAAGCATTTACCTATTCTTGCAACTATCGCTTCAATTGGAACATTGATTGCCTTATTAGGTACAGTATTAGGTATGATTCGTGCGTTCGCGGCACTTGCTGCTGAAGGAACTCCTGACCCGTCGGCATTATCAGCCGGTATTTCTGAGGCACTTATCAATACAGCTATCGGTATCGGAACATCAGCACTTGCCATCATTTTCTATAACATTTTTACTGGAATGATCGACAAGTTAACTTATGGTATCGACGAAGTTGGATTTACCATTACACAAACTTTCCAATCGAAAGAGAAATAATAACTAATTAAGTGCACGTTTCAAAAAGAAACAACGATGCCTAAAATAAAAGTAAAACGTAGTAGCACAATTGTGGACATGACCGCCATGACTGACGTGTCGTTCCTGCTGTTAACGTTCTTCATTCTAACTGCTAAATTTCGTCCGGCACAGCCTGTTGTTATCGACATGCCTAGTTCGGAGTCAGAAATTGTAGTTCCTGAAAATCTACTTGTAATCTCGGTTGATAAGGAGGGATTGGTTTATTTTTCTGTTGAGAATCCAAAGGTTAAAGTGGCTACGCTGCAAAACCTGGTTCAGCGCTATGGTGAAACATATCCAACGCTGAAAACACTTTCCGACGAACAAGTTGCCAATTTCGCCAACGTTCAAATGTATGGGTATGATATTAATGCATTACCTCAGCTTTTGAGCAAGTCGCCTAGCGAATTATCTGCTTTTAAAGGTTATACCGGGGTTCCTATCGATTCAGCTGACAACCAATTGCGAGATTGGATACAAGCCGGACGTTGGGCCGACCGAATCGACAAGCAAGAATCAGGTGCCGAAGGTCGTGATGATATCCGCGTAGCGATAAAAGGGGATAAAACCACTAATATCAAAACAGTGCAGGAGGTTATCAAGATTTTGACTGAAGAACCTGTTAATATTCATACATTTAATTTAATCACGACGCTTGAGGGTCCATTAGCTGCAGGTGCTGCGGCCGAAGCCCCTCCCGCCAAGTAAAAAGCGCAAGCTATGTCTGATATACAAACCCCCGAGAAAGGGAGTCACAGTAAACATGGTAAAGGTAAGGTTCGCTCCAAAAAGATGTCGACCCGCGTTGACTTTACACCAATGGTGGACCTTGCGTTCCTGCTGATTTCATTTTTCATGCTCACCACCACGCTGAATAAGCCGGTTGCCATGGAGTTAAATATGCCTAAAAAGGACGAAGAGGTTAAAACAGATGTAAAAGCATCTCAAGTAATCAATTTGTTGCTGGATAAGGATGATAAAATTTGGTATTACGACGGTCAAGTAGTTTATGATATGAAAACTACCAATTACAGCCCTGATGGCGTTAGAGAAGTATTATACAAAAAGCAGAAAGAAGTTGGTAAAGTAATTGGCGACCCGGAAAAAATGATTGTAATCATTAAAATGACCGATGATGCCAAATATCAAAATATGGTAGATATTTTGGATGAAATGGATATTACGAATACAAAAATCTATGCCATTCAAGATATTGCAGATTTGGAACTTGAGGCAATCGCCAATGGAGGAAAATTAGCAGTAGGTCAGGAAATAGTAACAGAATAATTTCACGATGCTTTATGGAATTTGATTCCCTCTAGCATCTGATTAATAAACAATCCGTTATGAGTGAAGATAATAAAAAATATTTAAGCCAATCGATGGATGAGATTGTTTTCGACAATCGCAATAAGGCTTATGGTGCTTTCTTCTTAAGACAATTAACACAAAGAAATACCATTAAGGCTGCCATTTTAATGTTTGGATTAAGCTCATTGCTTACCGGCTTCACATTCGTGGATTTCGGGTTTTTAAGCAAAAGTGATGAAGATTTATCTATTGAACGGGTGGTAACTCTTACAGCACCACCGCCATTAGATGAAACTGCTCCGCCACCGCCACCTCCGCCACCACCGCCACCTCCTGTGCGTCCAACAGTTAAATTTGTTGAGATGATTGTTAAAAAGGATGAGGAAGTTGCTGATGATGAAGAGGTAATTACCATCGATGAAATTACGGCAGATATCTCAACGGCAAATCAGGAAGGTGATGAAGATGCGGACATCGTTATTGAAGATGTTAAAGTCGTGCAAGAGCCGGTAGTTGTTGAAAAGAAAGTATATGAGTTTCTCGAGCAAATGCCGGAATATCCAGGAGGAACCAAAAAACTATACGAATATCTCGGTGCAAATATTAAATACCCTCGTATGGCGAGAGATAATGGTATTGAAGGAACAGTTTACTTAAAGTTTATTGTTGACGAGAAAGGTGAAGTAAGTGATGTGCAGGTATTGCGCGGAATTGGCGCAGGTTGCGATGAAGAAGCAATCAGGGTTATTCGCGAAATGCCGAAATGGACGCCGGGTAAGCAAAATGGTAAACCTGCATCTGTTTGGTACAAATTACCGGTTAAGTTTACATTATCGAATTAAGATAAAAATATCATGTAATTAAAACCATCTGCGGGTAAACCCAAAGATGGTTTTATTTTTATATCAAAATGCGAATCAACCTTTTTAAACATCCTGTGCTCTTGCTGAAATCAGTTGCTGCTATAATGTATATCATTATGGGCATCCTAATTATTGCAGAACCATTAATTTTGCAAAAGCTTATTAACGGGTTAACACCAACACTTACAACAGCACTGGCAGGCTTATTGGTTATTTACGGTATATTTAGATTATTAAGAGTTTATCAAGATATTAAAGCGCTGAAAACAATCGAACATGAAGAAGATTAATGGTATTGGTTTGGTTTTCGGAATTGCCTTGCTGCTATTGGGTAGTTGCAAGCAGAAATCGTTCGACGAAAATGTAGCGAATAGAAATAAAGGTGTTATCAGTATTTATGCCGATGAAAGTTACAAGGTTTTACTCGACGAATTAATTCAATCGTACGAGAATGTTTATCCCGAATCAGATATTGTTCCAACTTATGCGTCAGATGAAGTAATATTAAAGGCAATGCTGGAAGATAAAACTCGCATGCTGTTTACAGGCAGAACACTTACGCAAGATGAAATTGCTTTAATTACAAAAGTAAATGATAAAGTGCCTGAACAACATATTATCGGGAAAGAAGCCATTGCAATTATTACTTCGATAAATAATAAAGATTCAATTTTCGATATTGATGAATTTATTAGCAGTCGACAAACCGGCTACACAGGAAAATACAATAAAACTAATTTTGTATTTAATAAAAAAAATGCGGGTATGATTACGCAATTACTGGGCAGCGAAAATACTAATTTCGACAACATGTTCTCATTAGATAATACTGATACATTGGTGGCTTATATTGCAGCAAATCCCATGGCAATCGGGTTCATTTCTTTTGCTGAAATTAGCGATACCGACGATCCTGCTGCCAAAGCGCTATTAGCGTCAAACAAGGTTATTGCAGTCGCCAAAACCGATAGTACCGGAAAAAGTATTGTTACAGAATTGTCACAATCAACGCTAATGACCAATAAATATCCGCTTTTGAGGAATGTAACCGTTATTAAAGGCAACACTCCCGAATTATTAGGCACGGGATTTGTCAGTTTTGTGTTTAGAAGTAAAGCTTCAAGGATAATGTTAAAAGCCGGGTTAATTCCGGTGAACATGACTGAGCGGCACATTAATATAGTTGAATAATAAAATAGAAACCTAAAATGAGAATCATTAAAACAGTAATCGCTTTATTTTTTATCACTAGTGCAGTTCAAGCCCAAACTGTGCAAGACGCAAAAAAAGCGATAGAGTCGGAGTTTTATTTCAAGGCTAA
>JANMLV010000009.1:0-12693 GCA_031372705.1 Bacteroidota bacterium
GCATGAAATAAATAAAAATCGCCGGGAGATTTGTCGTTATATGTTCTGACAATAAAGTGATTTTCTTTATCATCATAAGCATTAAAATAGATATCATCGTTTGGAAATTTTTCGGAAAGCAGATTATAAATGCGTGCAATTGCTGTATCAAAAAATACTAAATATTTTTTATCTGTAGCATAATAAGCAGAAACTAATTTATGATTTTTGGGTGACCGTTCAGCGAACATAATATCAACATCAGGGTGATCTAATATTACTGTTTGTATGTTAGGATTTTCAGGGTCGATTTTTACCAAAGCTGTTTTATCTCTATTTAGATTAGATAAGGCATAAATGAATTTATTTTGTTCATCAAAAAACAAGGGTTCAACCATATCTTTCCAATCGCTTACAATTATTGATTTAAACGGTTCACTTTCGGTTTTGCGGTAAAGCAAATGTGTTTTAGTTCCCTTTTCTACACTAACTGCCATGCGCAATTTCCCGGCGTTATCAGCTTTCCAAGATGTGATTGGGTTCGACATATCCTTGTTGGTTGCCAACTGTGTTTTTTCGCCGGTAAGAATATTCAATCTATATGGCTCAAATAATGCAGGATTGTTTTTATTCATGCCAATTATAACTTCATCGGGAAAATCACGTAGTTCATCAATTACTTCAATTCTAACATTTTTTTCAGGAGTTAAATCGCGCAAATTAGAACCATCGCGATTAATAGCATAAAGCTTAAAATTTTCGTCGCCTCCTGAATCTTTAATGTATAGAATGGTGTTATTATTTTTCCAAAAATAATAACTGATATCACGAGTAGTTTCTACGGTAATTCTCACCGGAGATGAAGTCATATCTGCACTTTGAACAAATACATTGAGCCTATTTTCGTAAGGTCCTAAATAGGAGATAAAATTGCCATCAGGAGAGATACTAAATGCTGTTTTTTCAGGATTTTTAAAAAAGGATTCGACAGGAATTTCACCATTGTCTAATTGCATTAACCGGGCAATTTGCAATGAATCGCCGGTTTCATTATTGGTTCGCTCTGATGAGCACTGCGATATAGTAAATACAGTTGTAATACCGGCAATTAAAAGCAGTAAACTTACTACAATAGCATTTCTATTTCGTTTATACGTGAACATCATCCCAAAACCAAAATTATATACATAATACAAACAAGATGCAACTTGTTTTGATTTTCGTTACAGCATTAACAGTGTTTAACCAAAAATTAAAGCGCAAAATAATTATTTGCTCAATTTTGGGCATAAAAAAAAGGAAACCGAAGTTCCCTTTTAGTATTTGGTAAGGAAAGTGATTATTGCTTCGATAATTTGGCGATTTTATCCTCCAATTCGTATTCATCACCTTCTATATATCCTGTATGTTTATCAACAATGTTCCCTGACTTATCACTTATAACAGTAAACGGAACAGATTGACCACTTAATAATCGTTGTAAGTCCTTATTGGTATCTAATAAAACAGTAAAAGTCCAACCTTGGCCCTCGGCGTATGCTTTAACATTAGCTTTGGTTTTAGCATCATCAATTGAAACTGCAATGATTTCTACATCATAATCAGTTTTCCACTCTTCATAAATTTCGGCAATATTATTGAGCTCTTCTTTGCAAGGAACACACCACGTAGCCCAAAAACTGAACACTTGAATTTTACCATCTTTAGCGTAATCAGCTATGTTTACCTTGTTGCCGTTAATATCATACAACGTCAAATCAGGTAATGCATCCTGGGCAGTGAGCGATGAAAGTCCAAAAAATGCTGTAGCTATTAATGAGCCGATTTTTTTCATTAGAATTAGTTTTGTAGTTCAAAGATAGAACATGGAGACAATATTTGTGCCATTTTAAGGTGCCCGGAGATAGCAACATCGGCTTGCAACATCAATTTTGACATAAAAATGGCATTACCATGAAACGACGCAAGGCATTACCAACCTCAGCAATTGGTAAGTAAAGCAATAAATGGTAACTGCATTTTACCGCGTTTAGTGGGCCCAACTTGGGATAAATGCAGGTACATAATTACCTTAGTGGCGGAAATCCAACTATATGAGAAAAATACTAGGCGTCTTATTATTAGTTTTTTGCTTATCCGGCGCATACGGACAGGGGAGTTTTTCGGGTGATTTGCAGTTAAATACTGAGTTTTATCAAAGTGATTCGTCGATTGGAGCCACCGGAACACCACATTATGATGACCTACTGAGCAGCGCTTATGGTTGGCTGAGTACATTTTACAGGAACGACCAATATGGTATTGAAGCAGGAGTGCGTTTCGACATGTTTAACAACTCAAACTTGCATGACCCCGGCATTCCTTATACTGATGCCGGGATTGGCAGGTGGTATATAAGTAAGAAGATTGATGCCTTGCGGATTACAGGAGGTCATATATATGAGCAATTCGGAACCGGTATCGTATACTGGTCGTATGAGGAAAGACCTCTTGGTATAGACAATGCATTATATGGACTTGAAATAGAATACGCGTTGAATGAAAATTGGACTGTTAAAGTTTTAGGTGGCCAAATGAAAAATTTATTTAGTCGATTTGATCCGGTATTAAAAGGTGGAACTGTTGAAGGATTTATACCAACAAAAAATCAGCAGATTACTGTTGCACCGGGTTTATCTTTTATAAACCGAACGCTTGACCAAGATAATATGAATATTATTGTAGGCCAAATTAACAGCTATGAACTTGAAGATAGGTTTGTTCCTAAATATAATATGTATGCCGGATCTATTTTTAATACCTTAACGATAAAAGATTTCTCTTGGTATGCTGAATATGCCTTAAAATCGCATGAAGCAATTAATGATATTTCGGGGCAATTAGTGGATGAAAATGGAAGTGTAATATATACTTCACTATCCTATTCTACATCAAAAATTGGAAATGGTTTTGGCGTTACCGGTCAATTGCGCATTGTTGACAATTGGGTTATGCGCACTTCACCAAATGAGACTTTACTAGATGGTTTCATCGATTATTTACCATCATTAACTAAACAAAATTCGCTTCGATTAACTGCTCGATACCAAGCAGTAGCACAACAATTAGGCGAATTTGCTTATCAAATAAATGCAACATTTACACCTAAAAAAGGATATAATTTCAATGCTAATTTTTCAAAAATAACAAATGATAGTCTTGATTTATTTCAGGAAATTATTGTTGATTTCGAGATGCGAAAGCCAAATTATAAATTATTACTTGGTGGACAATTAATTAATTACAATCAAGAAGTATTTGAGAACGAACCTGACCGGCCAATTGTAAAAACAATAACACCATTTGCCGAACTCACTTATAAATTCAGCAGAAAAAAATCGATGCGTGTTGAATTGCAATATCAAAATTGTAAGCAAGATTTTGGTAGCTGGGTTTATGGGCTAGTAGAGTACAATATTGCACCCAAATGGAGTTTTGCGTTGAGCGATATGTGGAATTACGAACCTTTGCGCACTGAAGAAGCATTGCATTATTACTCTGTTTTTACGGGATACACGCATAAATCGTCACGTTTTACGTTAAACTATGTAAAACAAATTGCCGGTATTGTTTGCACAGGTGGCGTTTGTCGTTTCGAGCCGGCCTTTAGCGGATTAAAAGCAGGCATGATAACCACCTTTTAACTAATAAAAATTTAGAATATGAAAATATTGTCAAATAATAATTTAACGCGCTTACTTTTTGCAGGAAGTATATTTTTTATGTTTAGTGCTTGCGAAGAGGTGGGACCTGCCATAAATTTAACAGACACAGATTATGTTACTTATCTTGAAACACCTGAAGCTGCTCAAGATAAAGTTGTTTTAATTGAAGATTTCACCGGTGCTGCTTGTCCTAATTGTCCTGACGGACATATAGTTGTTGCAGATGCAATTGAAAATTATCCGGGTAAAGTTGTTGCTATGGCGGAATTTAATTTCCCTTCAGATCCATTATACATCGAACAAAACATGGTAACAAGTGAAGCTTTAGATTTAAATGGATACCTTGGTCCGGTGAGTGCCTGGCCTGCAATGTTTATTGATAGAAAAGATTTTGGTGCAGACGGAGAGTTAGAAGAATTACCCGAAAACGTTGCCTCAATAATGGCTACTCAAGTTACGCTAAGCTCTCCGGTTAATATTTATATAGAAAACACTTACGATGCGGTAACTCGGATACTTAACACAAAGGTTATTGTTAAATATACAAGTGCAATTGCATCAATAAATAATTTAAGTGTTTCATTAACTGAAAGTGGAATTGTTGCTGCACAAATTGATGATAATGCTGGAGGGGAAGTAGAAGACTATATTCACAATCATGTATTACGCAAGTTTTTAACCTTCTTTTCAGGCGATTTATTGCCTGAAGAAAATACTGCAGGTAGAGTATATGAATTTGAATATACATATACATTACCTGAAAATTGGAATGCTGATAACATGTATGTGATAGCATTTGTGCACAATAATGATACTGATAGCAGGGAAGTACTTCAGTGTGCAGAACGGAAAGTTGGCGAATAAAGCCTTGCGATAAAGCAACTATTATATGCCGACAATTTTAAAGTGTATAATTGAAGCATAATTAACCAACGATGCTTCAATTTTGCTTAAATGGCAAGTTATTAAAAAAGATAATTTGAAATTGTCCTCTTTGATTATCTTGTAACTTTTGCTGCATAAATCCGGTTTCGAATCTTAGATTCTTATTAATAACATACCCTAATCCGCCGTATAACCTGTTTCTATCAAAGTATACATCCTGCGCATTTAAAAACACTTCATTGTAGGCAGATAAATAGACTGTATTTTTTTCCATTTCTTTATTGTTTAACGGTACGTTCATTGATAAGAAATACCTGAATCTCATTTGGAAATCATCGGTTAAAAATCTTTCTTCTACTCGATATCGATGTTGCAAGTATACCCGACCAAAGTTTTGCCGTGTAATGAATTGCTGATAAACTCTATGTTCATTCGAGCCGGTTTTTTCATCTAAACTATCAACATACTTTTGCGAATTAATAAAAGCATAACCAAGTAGCACATTATTATTATTTTCAGTTAAATTATATCCTATACCGGTTCTTAACAGCAATTGCTGCAAATCGCCTGCAAAATTGTAATTGCGGTATTGGACTTCGTTATGCCAGTTAAATTTGTTATTAATTTTTTGGTTTCCGAAATAAATAAACCAGTTGCCAATTTCTGTATCTTGGCTAAACGACAGTTTTGCAAATGAAAAACTGCAAATTAACATTAGGATTTTAATCTTATTCATATGTGTAAACGGTATGTTAAAATTAGGCATACGAACTAAAATAATGGCTATTTGTAATTCGTATTGATTATTTATAACAAAATTTCACCACAGATGTTCATTGTTAGCAATTGCAGATTTCCGCAATACCCTAAAACACTCTGACAAACTTGATGATATGCGTAGCCGGTAAAAGTTTTGCTTGCTGAATTAGGTGGTCGCAAACAACTTACATATTAAAAAAGCAAAAAGCTTAAGCAAGGTTTCAAATGGATTTACCATTTTTAAAATTGCATAAGCTTATTGCCTATTCTGTGAACTCGGAATTTAACTTAGACAAATGGGATAAAACACTGTGCTAAATCACCACCCTTGAATTATTGAGGCTAAGTTATTCAACACTAAGATTAGATGCCAAGTTCAATTTGAAAAGTAGCCGTCCAATTATTTAGTACATCTTGGTCTAAAAACAAATCTGTTGAAGTATTATAAAACAAGTTACCTTGTAATTTAACACGATGTTTCTTTAAATATTTGGTTACGCCGATACCCATTTCTTCTTTTTGCAATTCTGAGTCCTGAATCACTTTGAAAGGTGTTACAATGGCATATCTACCGGCTACTTCAAAGTTGTTTTTAAAGAAGTAGCTTAATTGAACCATTTTGCCTTCTCCAACATAAACAATACGTTCCTGCTCTAACTCATTAACAGTTACCGGATTATTCGTTTTTCTATTAACGTATTCAGCGCTCAACGCAAGGCCTTTATATTTAAGTAAAAAGTCGGAAATAAATGCGTTAATATTTCTATTTTCATATAAATCCTTTCCCAATGTTCCGGCAGTTCTTGCTGCACTTTCATTGTGATGATATCCTGCAGCTAAAGATATTTTGGGTTTTGGTTCTCTTTCCAAATCGCCTTCAAAATAATCTCCCTTGTTAGTGAATTTACCAAGAGGCAACAATTCGAATCTTCCGGTATATGCCAAGCCGCCATCAGAAACTACAGAATTTCTTCCTTCACCTGATGTTATAGCGCCTTTCAGTGCGTAATCTAATGTAGCCACTTTTCCTAGGTAAACAGCTTGAAATCCGAAATCGCGATCTATATTAAGTGTTGCATTAACGATTGAACGATCAGCGAATTGCAATTCACTTGAAGAAACTACGCGTTGTCTGTTTCCCGGCAATTTAGTTTGACCAAAAAGTAACGACAAGTTGCTAGTAGGCTTGTAAATAATAACAGCATCTCTAACAATATTTGGGCTCGAGTTTATAGCAGAGTTATCGTTATCAACCCAGTCCATATCGCCGCGCGAAAAACTTAATTGGATATAATAATTCAATTTTGGGTCTACCACAAAACCTTCCAATCTCAATCTCAAACGTCTAATTCTTGCCTCAATAGCTTCAGCACTTAAATCATCTTCTGAAATGGTTGAATAAGCCGAACGCGCTTGCATTCTAAATCTGAAATTTAATGAAAATGAACTGTCGGGTGTTACTAAGCCAATGCCATTTGAAAAATTATAAGTTGGCGTTTTAGCAGTATTTTGGGCATCTGCGCTTCCCATTAAAAATACAACTAGGCAAACAACCAAGATTGCAATTCGCTTAGTTACAAGATTCAATGCTAACGTGCATTTGCCAGTCAATTGATTAGAGTTACTAACCATAGAACGGTTTACGGGTGTTGGTATTAGTTTCATAATGTAAGGTTTTAATGGGACAAAGGTATTTACCTTGCTTTGGATTAATATTAAAATAATGTTAAGTTTATTTTGTCTTTATGATATGATGATAATAAATTTATTTACCATTAACATAGCCGTAAATTTTCACTGAAAAATAGGCTATTGTTAGGTTTATATGAAATAGCAGTTAACTCTTGTGATGATATATTAAGCAAATGTTATGTTAATTTAATGTAACCAAACTTAGCGAAAGACTTATTTTACCCTCTCAAGGGTCGTTGAAACAACCCATACCGGAATTTTGACGTGTTTTTAGGCATATCCACCTTAAACGGGCAACCGGACACTCCAAAAAAGTGCCAGGTTGAGGGCTAATTATGCACGAAATCAACTACCTTTTTTGGCTTGCAATTGTACAAACAAGAACAAAGGTCAGTTTCGCTGCGGCAGTAAAAATCATCGTGTTATATATATGTGCAAAAACTTTGCTCTACAATTTGGCATATCACTTTTGAAGCCCTATTTTAGCCGCCAATTATGGGTCCGGCTTCATTATTAGTATTGATTATGGCTGCTGTTGCCTTTTCGGCAGGTGGCATTTTGCTGTCACGCGCAGTGCTCAAAGCAAAAAAAAGTGTTGTTAAAGGAGAGCCTTACGAATGCGGGGTTCCAACAATCGGCAATAGTTGGGTTCAGTTTAATGTAGGTTATTATCTCTTCGCCCTGATTTTTTTAGTATTTGATGTGGAGTTAATATTTTTATATCCTTGGGCAGTAACCGTTCAAAAATTGGGCATGTTTGCATTTTTTGAAGCGGTAATCTTCCTCTTTATATTATTTACGGGCTTTTTATATGCTCACAAAAAAGGCGCTTTAAAATGGATGTAAACAATCAAAACCCAAATCAGGAGCCGTTTCCGGGTGATGTTCACCCTTCTGCAACCGGTGGAATTGTTGTTACCAAGCTCGACGATGTAATTAATTGGGCTCGCTCCAACTCCTTATGGCCATTGGTTTTCGGAACCAGTTGTTGTGCTATAGAAATGATGAGTGCCGCAAGTGCAAAATATGATTGGAGCCGATTCGGCTTTGAAGTTGCCAGAGCCACACCTCGTCAGGCCGATGTTATTATTATTGCCGGCACCATCGTTAATAAAATGGCTCCGGTGCTTAAAAGGCTTTACGATCAAATGGCCGATCCGAAATATGTAATCGCAATGGGAGCCTGCGCAACTAGTGGTGGACCTTTTTTTTATAATACATATAGTGTAGTGAAAGGAGCTGACCACGTGATTCCGGTTGATGTTTACGTTGCCGGTTGTCCGCCCCGCCCCGAGGCGCTTATGCATGCCCTCATGAGCTTACAAACTAAAATCAAAGCCGGAGGAAGACCGGAAAAGATGGTTATTGAACATTTTTACGATAAAGCCGAAAAATAATGGAACGCGAAGCATTACAAGCAAGAATCAGTGCCATTAACACGGAAATCACCTTTGAAGAAGGCGGTGAAACGCTAAATGCATTTGTTGAGCCCAAAGATTGTCGCGATTTGCTGCAAACGCTGCACAATATGGAAGATTTGGCTTTTGATTATATGTTTTGCCTTACTTGTGTAGATTGGAAAACACATTTAACCATGGTTTATCATCTTGAATCAACTACACATAGGCATATTGTAGTAGTAAAATCGAAATTAGATAGAACAAATCCTGAAATAGATACGATGTGCGACATTTGGCGAACTGCAGAATTGCTGGAACGCGAAGTGTTTGAACTTTTTGGCGTAAGGTTTATCAATCACCCCGACCTAAGAAATTTATTATTGACCGACGATTGGGAAGGATATCCATTGCGCAAAGATTACGAAGATCCTATTAATATGATTAAATTGTAAAAATCTATTAGTCAGTTTTAGATAATATTAAATTACCCGGTTAGCAAAAATGTTAGAAGAAGTTGGAGTAAACGACACCGGTGATCTGATTATAAACGTCGGACCACAGCACCCATCAACCCATGGAGTGCTGCATTTAGTTATTACACTAAATGGAGAAACAATTAAAAAGATTGAACCGCATTTAGGTTATATCCATCGGTCAATTGAAAAAATGTGTGAGAGCCTGAGTTACAGACAATTTATTTATGTGACCTCACGGATGGACTATTTATCGTCACATATAAATAACCATGCTTGCGCGCTTACGGTTGAGAAAGGTTTACAAATTGAAATTCCTGAGCGTGCAAAATATATCCGTGTAATAATGGATGAACTTACGCGATTAGCCTCGCACCAACTTTGGTGGGGAGCTGCAGCAATGGATGTTGGCGCGCTTACACCATTTTTTCATGCCTTCCGCGAACGCGAAATGATAAATGAAATTATGGAAGATACTTGCGGTGCACGTTTAACCATGAACTATAATGTTCCGGGTGGCGTGATGGCCGATTTACACCCGGATTTTCAGCGCAAGACTAAAACATTTCTAGAATTTTTTAAGGGGAAGCTACCTGAATATGATGAAATGGTAACCGGGAATATCATTTTTCAAAACAGGATGAAAGGCGTTGGCGTATTATCGAAAGCAGATGCTATTTCTTATGGTTGCTCAGGCCCAACTGCAAGAGCGAGTGGTGTTAATTGTGATATCAGAAAATTACATCCTTACGAAATTTACGATAAAATTCAATTTGACGAAATATTAGATTCGAGTGGCGATTGCTATGGCCGGTATTTAGTGCGAATGGAAGAGATGCGTCAATCAATCAGCATAATAGAACAATTGATTGATAATATTCCGGAAGGAGATTTTCAAGCAAAAACTAAAGCAGTTTTAAAATTGCCAAAAGGTGAATTTTACACCAGAGTTGAAACAGCTCGTGGCGATTTTGGTGTGTATATTGTAAGCGAAGGCGGATTAACACCCTATAGAATTAAATTCCGCTCGCCGGGATTTTCAAATTTGAGTGCATTAGACCATATGGCAAGAGGCCAAAAAATTGGTGATATGGTTGCTATTATGGCTACTTTAGATTTGGTTATTCCGGATATAGATAGATAAATAATAGATTGAGGACATTTTTAAGAATTGAATAAAAATAATTGTTTTGATAAGTTTTGAATATATCGCAGATAGTATCGACAATTGGTTGAATGCCACCTTTAAATCAGGGTTGGCTTTAGCAATTGAGTTTGTGCTGGTTGGCGTATTATGTATTGGATTGTTTGCAGTTTTAGGTTTGGTATTAATTATGATGGAGCGCAAAGTTTCGGCATATATGCAAGTGCGATTGGGACCCAATAGAGTTGGCCCCAAAGGCATGTTTCAAACTTTAGCAGATACTTTGAAATTATTAGTAAAAGAAGGACTTACACCAACCGGTTCCGATAGATTTTTATTTAACCTCGCTCCATTTATTGTAATGATTGCCGCCATGTTGATTTTGGCTCCAATTGCATTTGCTAAAAATTTCCAGATTTGGGATATTAATATTGGCGTACTCTATGTAAGTGCTGTTTCATCGATAGGTGTTATAGGTATTTTGATGGCAGGCTGGGCAAGTAACAATAAATATTCGTTGCTTGGCGCTATGCGAAGCGGAGCACAAATTGTGAGCTATGAATTAAGTGCAGGTTTATCGATATTAGTAATTGTAATATTTACAGGCGACTTATCAATTTCAAAAATTATTGAATCGCAACAAACAGGGTGGTGGATTTTTAGAGGACATATTCCTGTGTTAATTGCTTTTGTAATATTTATTATTGCCGTTACAGCAGAAACAAATCGTGCACCTTTCGACTTAGCAGAAGCCGAATCAGAATTAACAGCAGGATTCCATACTGAATATTCAGGGATGAAATTCGCTTTGTTCTTTTTAGCAGAATATGTAAATATATTTATTGTTTGTGCTATTGGCGCAACATTGTTTTTGGGGGGATGGATGCCGTTGCATATCGGCAATTGGGAAGCATTTAATCAAGTGATGGATTACATACCATCATCGTTATGGTTTATCGGAAAAACATTTTTCTTAATTTTTGTGATTATGTGGTTCCGTTGGACATTCCCGCGTTTGCGAATAGATCAATTACTAAATCTTGAGTGGAAATATTTATTGCCAATTTCAATGTTTAATTTGCTATTGGCTACTTTAATTGCTATTCAAGGATGGTATTTTTAATTAGTTAATTAATAAGTTAAACCGATTTCGGTTTCGAAGTTTTATAGAAGTGAAATTATGTTTATTACTAATTACATAAAAGACGTTTTTAACGGTGTGAAATCCTTGCTTATAGGAATGCGCAGAACAGGTTATTATTTTACGCACCATAAGGAAATTATCACACAGCAATATCCAACTGAAATACCGGTTATGGCCGAACGTTTCAGAGGTGAGGTTATTATGACGCACGATGGCAACAACGAACATGCCTGCACCGGATGTACGGCTTGCGAATTAGCGTGCCCGAATGGAACAATTAAAATTGTAACCAAATTCGATTTAACCCCTGAAGGCAAAAAGAAAAAAGCAATCGACAAATTTGTATATCACCTTGAGCTTTGCACTATGTGTAATTTGTGTGTTGAAGCATGCCCAACAGGCGCCATTAAAATGGGGCAGTCGTTTGAGCACAGTGTTTTTAATAGAGCAGAATTAACCAAAGTGTTAAACAAACCGGACAGTAAAGTTAGAGATGACGTAGAATAAAAATTACCATTAAATAAAAATTAATTCAATACATAAATTAAAACAACCTTGACAGTTTACGACATCATATTTTATTTGTTAGCAGCTTTTATTCTGGGAAATGGAATATTAGCCATGACAACCACCAAAATATTCAGGGCTGCAATATTTTTGTTATTTACATTAATTGGCGTTGCGGGTTTATATTTTTGGCTACAGGTAGAGTTTGTGGCGGCTGTACAAATTATAGTTTATGTAGGTGGAATAGTGGTATTAATAATATTCTCCATTTTCTTAACTCAGCAATCCGGAGTAGAAATGCCAAAACCTAGTTTACAAAGAAAAATATATTCAACAATTGCTGTTTTATGCGGAGCAGGGTTAACAGGGTTGCTCATTTGTCAGCATCAGTTTGCAGGTAATAGCGGAAACATAATGGATGATTCGCCGCAAAACATTGGAACCCAAATGCTCGATTATCAGGACGGTGGTTTTGCATTGCCTTTCGAAGTAATCAGTATATTATTATTAGCCGCAATGATAGGCGCTATTGTAATTGCACTTAAATCAAATGCCGAAGAATCATGAGCCAAATTACAATTACCCATATCCTGTTTTTAAGCACTGCTTTATTTTTTATCGGTGTTTACGGTTTGCTCACGCGTCGCAACATGATTACCATGCTGATGGCTGTCGAGTTAATTTTAAACAGCGTTAACATCAATTTTGTTGCCTTTAACAAATACTTGTATCCCGATAATTTAAACGGTTTGTTTTTCACCATATTTATTATAGCTATTGCTGCTGCTGAAGCTGCAGTTGCTATTGCGATAATCATCAACATTTACAGAAATCACCGTTCCATTGATGTGGAAGATAATGAAGAAATGAAATTTTAACCAAACATGAACATCTACAATTATACATCACTAATTCCGTTGCTGCCATTTGCAGGTTTTCTGCTATTGGGTTTATTCGGGAAAAAATTACCGGAAAAAATTTCAGGATTCTTAGGTGTATTATTTAT
>JANMLV010000018.1:0-17562 GCA_031372705.1 Bacteroidota bacterium
CTTGCCGGCGCCCGAGGTGGCGGTGACGATCATGTCCATCGCCGCGACGTGCGCATCGGCGCTGGCCGACAGCACGACGCGGGCATCGGGCGTCTCGCGCAGGATCGACGCCTTCAGCGCCAGCAGCTTGGCGGTCCACGACTTACCGAAGTCATTAGTGTAGTAAACATAAGTTTTCATATCGCCTTGTCGGTGACCATCAAATGTAACAAAAGCACCACCTTTATCGAAGTTATCGGCATCAATTCCGCTTACAAAAGCGCCTTCAGGAGCATCCTTAATTTTCTTGTTTAGCAGGGTCCAAGTTTTGCCGCCATCTGTAGTTACTTGCACATTGCCATCGTCGGTTCCAACCCAAATAACATTTTCATCTATTGGCGATTCTGAAATGCTGAAAATAGTTGTGTTGTTCTCTGCTGTGGTATTGTCGGCCGTTAGTCCGCCACTTTTTTCTTGCTGCTGCCTGTCGGCATTGTCGGTTGTTAAATCCGGCGAAATGCGCTCCCAGGTATCTCCCTGATCTTTAGACCGGAACAAATATTGCGACCCGACATACAACCATCCCGTTTTTTTACCGAAAACAACCGGTGTATTCCAATTGTACCTTAGGTCTTTGGTAGTTGCATCGGGGAAAGGTTTAATATATTTCGATTCGCCTGTTTTCAAATTGGAACGGTAAATCCTGCCACCTTGATATTGCCAATAAACGATATTATTGTCGTTTTTATCAGCGTAGGCATTAAAACCATCTCCAACACCTATAGTTTCCCAATCGCTGTTCTGTATTCCTCCGGAATTGCTGCTAGGGCCTTTCCAACTGCCGTTATCCTGCAATCCGCCATACACATTGTAGGGAGTTTGCATATCGGCACTCACATGGTAAAACTGCGAAACCGGTAAGTTTTCACAATGGCTCCACGTATTTCCCTTGTCACGCGATATGTAAACACCGCCATCAGTGCCCAAATACATCAGCCTATTGTCTTTCGGGCTAACATATAAAGCATGTAAATCTCCGTGATATCCGCCGCCTTCAACTGAAGCGCCCTGGAATATCTTGCCCCCGTTGGTGCTAACCATTAAACTAAAACCGGGTTTATAAACGCGCTGACCGTCAATTGGATCAGGATATACTAAGCTGAAGTAAAATGGACGTTCACCCATTGCAGCTTGTGTGCTCATTTGCATCCACGTGCTGCCATTGTCGTCCGATTTATATAATGCCGATTTATCAGATTCCACCAAAGCGTAAACACTAAATGGTGCAACCGGTGATACCGCCACAGCGATGCGCCCAAGCGTTTCTGCAGGCAAGCCTTCCGTTATTTTGGTCCAATTAGCACCACCGTCGCTAGAACGGTAAAGGGCACTACCCGGGCCTCCCGACCTGAAATCATAAGCGCTTCTGCGGTGATCCCACATGGCGGCATATAACACAGCCGGATTCTGAGGGTCCATAGCCAAGCTGGCACAACCGGTCGATTGGTTTACATACAGTTGCTTAGTCCAGGTTTTGCCGCCATCAATAGTCTTAAATACGCCACGTTCTTCGCTATCGCTCCATAATGCGCCTAAAACAGCCACATAAACAATATTGCTATTGGTTGGGTCGATGATAATTTTGGCAATGCGTTCACTATTGGCCAATCCCATAAATTCGAATTGAGCACCGGCATTTGATGTTTTATAAATGCCAGTTCCAACGCTCACGCTGTTGCGGGTCCATGGTTCGCCTGTGCCAACCCAAACGGTATCAGGATGCTGCTGGTCGATGCAAATGGAACCTATCGATTGTGAATAGTCATCAAATATCGGCTTGAAAGTGGTGCCTTGGTTTTTCGATTTCCATAAGCCTCCGCCGGCAGCTCCAACGTAAACAATGTTAGGATCTTTATTCACTGCATCAATTGCGGCAATCCTTCCACTCATGCGCGCCGGACCAATATGCCTGCCTTCTATGGCACTAAATGTTGCATCTGTAATTGTGTTTTGAGCAATTGCCGAAATGGAAATCAGCCATGCAAGGCCTAGCAGTTTAATGTTTTTAGTCATAATTCAATATATTAGGTAATATTTATAACATATTGAAATACAATATATTATAATAGTAAACTTTTTTAAAAAGGCATAAAAAAAGGAGATAAACATAAGTCCATCTCCTTAAATTAAATTATTCTGCGGCGACAGGTTTGTCGAATATTTTGGCATCATACACCAAATCAAATTCATATTTGTCGATTACAATAACTTCACCGGTTTGGCCATTATAGCGGTTTTCAATTTTGCCGGCTAATGTTAAACCATCCACTTGCATGTAGTTGCTGAAATAGGTATCGCTCTCAACTTCTACACCTGAAAACTTCGTTTTTATATGTGTTTTTAGGATGAGGTTCGTTTCAACATCAATAAAATAGCTGTAAACACTGGTATCTTTCGTGGTTACGTCAATTTTATAGCATGAAGTGCCTTCAACATCTTCCAATTTATCGAACTTGGCTTCATAACCTTTGTCCTTCCAATCCCATAACATGCCATCCATATCTGCTTGAATGGTAACCGATTTCATTTGATCTTCAGGAACCGGTTCTGCTTCAGTTGTGCCTGCAAATGGGTTAAGAATCCATGCTTCTGTTCCATTATAAGTTTGCACAAAAGTCATTCCCTGAAAGGTTCCTTCAATTCTAAAACTGCTTGGGCGCGATGAAATCTGCTTAAAAGGGATTTCAAGGCCACTTTGAACCAATTTTCCTGTAAGGGTAAGGGTTTCTACTTTTTTCAACTTTTTTTGGCCAACTGCCTCAAAATGGTCAGCTAAAATGTCTTTAAGGTTTTGTGCTTGCGCTGTAGATGTGGCTATTACAATAAACATTGTAACAACTGATAAGATTTTTTTCATAAAATGATTTGATAAATTTGAATTGGTAAAATTAGATTTGTTTTAACAAACAATGGACTTCAACGTGTTAACAACAGGTTAAAGTTTGCAGGTAGCTGCAAATCTTGAGCCAAGAAATGTAGCTGTCAATTTACTATAATACGGCTGTAGCTGCGCGTATCCCCGGCGTCCATTTGCAAAATATACAAACCGGCAGGTAGGTCGGCAATTTTAATCAGTACTTCATCAATACCGGTATGCACATCTATTGGCATCTTATTTCCGTTTGCAGAAAGCAAGGTGTAATTGCAGGATTCAGCACCGGCAACCTCTACTACAAAGTAATTATCTGCAGGAATTGGGTAGATTTCGATAGGTGTTTTTATTTCAACCGGCGCTATTTTTTGCTCTTTTGCAGTTCCGCCGGCATCCATATAACTAAGTCTGTAATATGATTTTCCGTTAAGCGGATTCGTATCGTGCAGGTTGTAACTGTTCGCTTCATTTGCTTCCAACAGCGCAAATAACTCCCAATCGCTGCCGTTTCTGCTCTTTGCCAATTCAAAATAGTAACCGGGTTTATGATCGGTAGTTGTCCATTTTAACTGCACACCCTCATTTGATTTGGCTGCGGTAAAATCCAATACTCCTTCCGACAAAATCAATCCGCACATTAAATACATATAACTGTGCATATTTTGTCGAATGTTTACGCACTCGGTATTCGGCCAATGCCACGACGCGGTTGTCATGGTGCCAAAAAATACATGGCCGATTCCCCAGCTTTTTTCAGAAAGCACCCATTGATCGGGTGTATAGGTATCAACAATTAATGGTGTTAAATCGGAACCGGTAATATAACCGTGCGAATAGGACGGTCCCCACATTTCCAAAGCTAAAGGTGTAAAAGGTCCATTCCATATCGGGTGGGTGAGCGCATCGGTTCCATACATCACATCTCCGGGCCAGGCATAAGGATACCATAGCCAAACATCACCAAATCCGCAACTCAATCCATCTCCAACATTGGGTGCGGCATTAATAAACAGACTGCCACCATCAAAAACCAATTGTTCAATGAGTGTTTGATTGGTGCTAAAAAAGGTTTCCATATAGTCGGTATGGCCTTCGCCGCCTTCCATAAATACATAGCAGGTATTGTCGTTAAAAATGGCATTCGCATCCGCATATTCAAAATAGTCGAGCGACCACCCTCCGGGTCCGAAAACAGCATCAAGTGTAAGTGGGTTTGAATTTGGATAGGGTGCCCATCCGCAGCACCAAGGCTCATCCATATCGGCACGCAGATAATATACACCTGTGGGTTGGGTAAAGCTAGTGCAATACCAAAAAAGGAGTGTGACGAGCAAGCAGAGGCTATTCTTACTCATAAGGAAATTGGATTAGGCTGTTAGTAAATGTCGCTTATCAAATTTACCCAAATTTTAACACTACAAAGAAATTAAGGTATTGATAAACAGGAAGTTACATGCTAAATTTATTGAATTGGCTCTCCCAATTATCTGAAATTCAACTTTACCAAGCGTTACAGCCTGAAAATAGCATGTGTACACATGTTATTCTTGTTTTAGTGAAGTAAGGAATTGTTAAAATTTGACCGGAACTTTAAACGTATCAGTGGCAAAAACTGACATGTTCGCCAAATCTTTTTGAATATTGGTATTCCATTTCTTCTGTTCTTCGGGTAAACGACTGAAATCGGTGGCGATATCATATACACTGTCGGCGGTATTCATGCTTTTATGGGCATTTTTTTCTAATTCGCGCAAAACAGACTGGTAATTTTTATAAGTTAAAGTAGCACCTTGTATCGATTGTTTGAGTTTTCTCGCATACAGTTCGGTAATGTCGAAATGGGTTTGTTCATGCGATAAAATATAAGCGGAAGTATCGCCGCTATACCATGAAGTGCTGCGATCAAAAAATGCTTCCACAACAATAATTAATGAGTCTTGTCGCGCAGTGCCTTTAAATCCCATTTGAAATCCTACATATGAAATTGCCTTAGCATTAATATCCGGATCAGGAGTGCCCTGAAAATCTTTCCACTTCAATTTCACATTATTGTCGTGGTTAACAATATTACGCTCAGCACCCGTAAATGCCGCCAAAAATAGTCCAAGTAATATCAAAATAAATTTAGAGCTCATGCCGATTATTGATGCGCAAATGTAGAGATAATTCTAATTATTGCTCAGCCGGGTCTTTGGGATGTAAATAGGCGCTATTGATTAACATTGGTTTTCCAATCCCAAATTTTGTTCTCCCGATAGCTATCGGGATTGTTCAATCTTGTTCAATCAATAAATTTCCAGTCCGAGCAGTGGTGCTTGCTACCCGAAAAAATCAATTAATCTTAGCAAAACCCTGCGATAATTGGGACGGAGAAATTATCAGGTTAATAAAAACCAGTAGAATTAATTAACTGTCCAACTAAATTGTAATTTGTTGCAATCATCGTTCGCAGGGTTTTGTCGATATTTTATTTTTTATTTGAGGCAAGCACCGCTGCTCGGACATTTCTTCGGGAAATTATGAATTCACTATTGTAACAATGCTTCAAATTTCAAATGTTACAACGGTTTGAGCATTGGTTTTCCAATCCCAAATTTTGTTCAATTTTGTTCAATCTTGTTCAATTAACAAATCCTCACCCATCCTCTCCTAAAACTTCCAACTCAACCCCGCATTAATATGTCGCTGCTCATAATATCGCGCAGGATTATCAGGTGGTGTGCCATAAGAACGCGGGTCGCGCGGATCAATAAACGATGGGTCGCGCCATTCGCTTGGAACTGGGTCGCCGTATTGATAGGCTGTGCCGGTTACCGGATTTACGATGGCCGTGTTCAGGGTATTTAATAAATTGGTTATCTCAAATGTAAATGCAATTTCATTCGATTTAATATTCCACCATTTTTTATAGGTGATATTCATCCAAAAACTGCCATCTCCAATTTCTGAATACCGTTTTTCAGGGTCAGAAATAATTTCATAAATTGGTCTGCCCGATGCGGCTTCATATCCTGTTAATTCATATGGCGTATATCTTTGCCCGGTTCTATAAATTGCTTCGGTATATAAAGTCATTTTATTTAACCACAATTTTCCAAATAAGCCTGTTTTGTTATTCAATAAAAAGATGGCATACGTTTTTGCATCTATCGGACTATCCCATGCCAAAGGTGTTTCAACCGATGTTTCAGAGTTTCCTGTTGCTAAAATATCACCTAATGCTTCCGATGCCGATGAACTTTGTCCCGTTGCAATACTGTAGCTTAAAGAAACACTTCCGCTAAACCATTTCTGAATGCGTTTTAAATAAGCAACTTCTATTCCGCGCACGCGAGCGTAGTCGGAATTTATGCGAATAGTGCGCGCAACTTCTCTGCCGGTTACGTCTTCAATTAAAATAGTACTGCTTGTAATAAAATCATATTTATCTTTCCAAAATGCAGTAACATTTAAAGCATCGTTGGAAGTTAACGATGATTTTAATCCTAATTCATAAGCAATATCTACTTCCGGATTTAAATCGGGATTGCCAATAAATCCAAGTGTGGAACGGTCGGCAAAATAGGGATCCATTCCCGTGTAAACATAGCTGGGATGCGGCATTACGGTGCTGTGACCATAATTAAAAAATAATACTTGGTTTTCTTTTATCGGAAACGAAGCAGAAAATTTTGGCAGCAATCGCATTTTAAATCTGCGTTCACCCATTGCATAGCTGTCGTTGTAATATGCATCTCTAAATTCATCGGCAATTGTGGTATTCGGATTCGCAACGGCATCATCTAAAAATTTGCCCGGGAACCAATATTCTAATCTCATACCGGCTTCGGCAATTAATCCTAAATATTTTAATTTATCGCTTATAAAAAAGGCTCCGGAAAACGGATTTACTTTCCACACATCGCTAATATCTCCCAAGCGATACGATTGCGAATAGGTGCCATCTGCAAGCTGAATTGGTGCACCAATCCAAGGTCTGGTAATATCTATCCATTGATATTCTTGCGGTTTTATTTCGGTGCCGAAAAATAATTTATTACGGGTATCTTTCGAATATAAATTACCTGATGCACGCAAGGTGTATTCTAAAACATAATGGTCGTGCCATAAGGTTGCAATACCACCATTATTATATAATCCAGGACCCGGATTCACAAATACAATACTATCTTCCGGATTAAAAACTGTTGCCGGATAAGTAACTATACTCTCAGGATCAAATTCTGTATTAACAACATCAGGTCGCCATTGCGCACCGTTGGCATCGGCACGTAATTTTACATATAATCTCGATGCGGTAATGTTATAACTGAATGTATTGCTGATGGTATGACTCCATTTAACTGTTTCGAGATTGGTATCATGTGTATAAGTATTCGCATTATCAGGTTGCAGTGCATATAAAAACTGATAACCGGGATTAAAATTCACATCGTTTCCGGTAACGCGCAACATATTGTAATCCTGATTAATGGTAATACTTTTTAAATAAGTAAAACTCAGTCTGCGTTTTGGATCGAATTTGTAATCCAACTTTAGCATGCCGGCCCACCGGTTATCTTGAAATGGCGACCAAGTGGTATTAGGATAAAGCGATGAATTTACTTGCTCTGCAGCTTCACCTTCGCCATTAGGTGAATTTGGAATAAATGTATCGCTGAAATTCGTTTTTAAAGTGGTATAAAAAGTGAGTTTTTTCTTAAACGCCAATGGTCCGCCCATGCCCATTTCCATTACTTGTTGGTTCCAATTGCTTCCTGCGTTTTCGTTAAATCCAAAGTTATCGCGTTTATATCCTGCGTTAAATTCAAATTTTTCATCACCCGATTTAGTTTGGGTGTTTACAATTCCTGCAGTTGCATTGCCAAATTCAACTCCTGCTCCACCGGTGGTTACATCAATTTTTGAAATGGAGTTTGTTCCGATATCAATCCCAAATCCGGTTCCACTCAATGGGTCACGTGCAGAAACATCATCAATATAAAACCCGGTTTCGTAACTTCTGCCTCCGCGAATATGCACGCCATCTGCGCTTTGCACTACTCCGGTTTGCATGTTTACTACGCTTTGAATTTGTCGGACGGGTTGTAATTCAATTTCTTTGGCAGTAAGTGTGGAACCGGTTTTGGCATCTTCAACATCTACCAGCGGTTTTTCGCCTACTATTACAACTGCTTCTTCGAAAGTTAGCACGGTTGACTTCAGTTTAATATCTAATTTTTTCTGTTCGCCTGTAATAAATTGCTGCGCGGTATACACCACCTTTTCGTATCCGATAGAAGTAAATTGAATATTGTAGTTACCGGCCGGAATGTCTTTAATGGCATAGGTTCCATCAAAATCGGAAGAAGCGCCAAAGGTTGTTCCGGTGAGCACAATATTAACGCCGAAAAGGGGCTCCAGGGTGGTTTCATCAATAATCTTCCCCGACAATCCCGCGGACTGACCGTAGGCCTTGGAAAGGAGGAAAAACAGTATAAAAACGGAAACCAGGTTGCGCATTGGCTCAAAGTTGATGATTTTGGTTCAATTTGTAAAGTTTGGCTGTGGAAAAGGAGGAGATTTAATGGAGAATTAAACAGGAATTACTTTGGTTTCATGATATTGTAGTATTAATTGTAAGTTAGTTAACGCTGGAAAACGGAAATTTTGATTTGTTTTGGTAATTTTAGTACCTAATAGCATTGGGCGAATCTAAATTTCACCCAATCATGCCTTTGACCCTAACAATGGTATTTAACCTCGAAATCATGAAAACAGCATTAAATTCAAATATCTTATATTTTTTTTCAGGCAAATCTTATTTAAATAAAAACAATTAAAAACTTTATGAAGCGCACATCACTAAGCATTTTAATCATACTTTCATTAGTTGGAAGTTTATCGGCACAAGCACCTGCTATCCAATGGCAGAAAACTATCGGCAGCTCCGGCTACGATTTTTTAAATTCAATCGGTCAAACATCCGATGGGGGCTATATTTTAGGTGGATATTCCGACGGTAATATCAGCGGATTTAAAAGCGAGGATAATTACGGCGGCGACGATTATTGGATTGTAAAAATGAATGCAGTTGGCGTTGTTGAATGGGAAAATACCGTTGGCGGTGGCAATTTTGATAGATTTTATTCTGTTGAAGAAACACCAGACGAAGGGTTTATTTTAGGCGGTCAATCATTAAGTGGCGGCGGCTGGGGCGATAAATCGGAAAGCAATAAAGGCGGTTACGATTTTTGGATAGTAAAATTAGATGAAAATGGAGTTGTAGAGTGGGATAGAAGTTATGGTGGAACAGGAAATGATCAATTATACAGCGCACAGCCAACTGCAGACGGCGGATTTATTTTGGCAGGGACTTCTGATTCCGGAATCAGTGGTGATAAAACAGAAGACCGTGTAGGTAATTCCGATTTTTGGGTGATTAAAACCGATGCAACCGGAAATATCATTTGGCAAAATGATATTGGAGGCCTCATGTTCGATAATGTGTATTCAGCTTATGAAACAGCTGACGGTGGATATATTTTAGGCGGAACATCTACCAGTGGAATAAGTGGTGATAAAACGGAAGCAAATTTTGGCGGAGTTGATTATTGGATTGTAAAATTAAATGCTTCAGGTACTGTAGTTTGGAATAAAACATTTGGTGGTACATTAAGTGATTATTTGTATACAGTTATTCCAACTGCTGATGGTGGCTCAATTGCTGCAGGTTTATCGGATAGTGGATTAACCGGAAACAAAACAGATAATACAAATGGTGGTAACGATTATTGGATAATTAAATTAGATAATAGTGGAAATATTACTTGGCAAAATTCTATTGGTGGTTCAGGAAGCGATTTATCATTTGTAAATGCAATTGCTCAAACGAGCGATGGTGGTTATGCATTGGCAGCTTATTCACAAAGCACAATCAGTGGCGACAAAACAGAAGCAAATACCGGATCATGGGATTATTGGATAATGAAATTGAACAGCACAGGTAGTATTATTTGGCAAACAGTTTTAGGTGGTTCCGGTGGCGATTATGCAAACGCAATCAGTGCAACTGCCGACGAAGGATTTATTATCGGCGGATATTCTTATAGTAACGCTAGTGGTGAAAAAACTGAAGATGGTTTTGGTGATGCCGATTATTGGGTAATGAAATTAGAAGGCACCGGATGTTATGCATATACAGAAACTTGTAACGGAATTGATGATGATTGCGATGCAATTGTTGATGAAGGCATTATTGAAACAATAGCTATCACAGCTGATGGTGCAACTACTTTTTGTCAAGGTGGAAATGTATTATTAACAGCAACACATTCAGGAACATCTTTACAATGGAAAAAGAATGGTGTAAATATTTCAGGTGCAACAAGCTTAACCTATTTGGCATCAGCATCGGGAAATTATACTTGTCAAACAACTAGTACATGCAATACAGCAACTTCAAATACAATAGTAATAACCGTAAACAAAAATCCAAAAGCATCTATCACAGCCGGCGGCCCAACCACATTTTGTGCAGGCGGAAGTGTAACGTTAACCGAAACACCTGTTGGCGGAAGCACATACCAATGGTATAAAGGCGCATCGCCAATTGCGGGAGCTACAACTAATATTTATGTTGCAACAACTGCAGGAAATTATAAATGCAGGGTTACGAAAACAGCAACGGGATGTTTTAAAAATTCGAATGCAATTGCGGTGAGTGTGCCGTGTAAAGAAGGGGAGATGTTCAATGATGAAAATGCATTCTCCATTTATCCAAATCCTAATAATGGAACATTCACAATCGAAGCGACCGTAACGACGCAAAATTTTGCGTCACCCGAATCAACAATTGAGATATACAACAACCTTGGACAACTTATATTTTCTAAGAAAGTTATCGCTAATGATGGAATAATAAATGAACTAATTGAATTAAAAAATATTACTCCGGGAATTTATTTAGTAAAATTATGGAATAACAATATTCACAATGAAAAAAATATTATAATAGAATAGTTTAAGTATATTACAATGAAAAGAAATTTAATATCACTTTTTTATTTCCTGTTTTTAATTAATCTTTCCTTTTCGCAGGCACCTGCTATTGAATGGGAAAATACAATTGGAGGAAATAGTGAAGATGCAGGTACTTCAATAAAGCAGACTCCGGATCATGGTTACATTTTAGCAGGTTATTCAAATAGTACTATTTCAGGTGACAAAACTGGATACGATGGAGGTTATGATCTTTGGGTATTAAAACTTGATAGCAATGGTTTGATAGAATGGCAAAATACCATCGGAGGTACTAATTCGGAATATAATTCTGCTACTGCAAGAATGGTGATAGAGTCTTTATCAGATGGCGGATATTTACTAGGTGGAAATTCTCAGTCAGGGATATCAGGAGATAAAACAGAAATAAATATTGCAGGTAGTAATGATTTATGGGTATTAAAGCTTGATGAATTAGGTAATATTATCTGGCAAAATACTATCGGTGGAGCAGGAACAGATTATTTATCTGCATTATTGCCGATTGATGGCGGAGGCTGTATTATAGGAGCGCAATCTGATTCTCCAATTTCGGCCGATAAATTGGAAGCTAGTTGGGGTGGTTACGATTATTGGATATTCGAGTTAGATGAATTTGGTAATATTATTTGGCAAAATACGATAGGTGGTGATCAGAACGATTATTTAGGCAGCATTTCTAAAACTGAAGATGGAGGATATTTGCTTACAGGAGATTCCAACTCAGGTATAACGGGTGATAAGTCAGAGCCATCAGTATTAGGTGATTATTGGATTGTAAAAGTTGACGCTGTAGGAAATATCATTTGGGACAATACTATTGGGGGGTTAAGCAGTGAATTTTATGCAAGAGGTATTATGACCACTGATTCAGGATATCTTATAGGTGGAGTTAGTCTTTCCGGAATCGGGTTAGATAAATCACAACCACAAATAGGTACATACGATTATTGGGTAGTAAAACTAACTACAGATGGAGAAATAGTTTGGGATAAAACCATAGGTGGTGGAAATCTTGATTATTTCTCTTCATTAATTTCAACAATTGATAATTGCTATTTAATTGGAGGCTATTCCAATTCCGGAATAAGTGGTGTTAAAACTGATGCAAGTCACGGTTTTGAAGATTATTGGATAGTAAAATTAAATGAGATTGGAAATATTGTTTGGCAAAAAACAATCGGTGGTTGGGGGAATGATTATTTACGTGATATAATCCAGACAAATGATAATGGTTATACATTAATAGGGTCTTCTAATTCCCTTGCATCTTTCGAGAAAACGGAGAATTATATAGGACCTAGTGCTTTATCTGATTATTGGGTAGTTAAATTAGCTCCGGATTCCTGTTACTCCAGCATTGAAACTTGTAATGGATTAGACGACGATTGCAACGGTATAATTGACGACAGCTTTATTTACACCACTTATTTTGCAGACACAGATGGAGATGGTTTTGGTGATATTGATAATGTAACAACATCATGTACTGGTTTTCCACCGGTAGGTTATGTTGTTGATTCTACTGATTGTAATGATTTAAATATTTTGATTCATCCCGATACAATTGAACTATGCAACGGGTTTGATGATAATTGTAATATACTTATTGATGAAGGATTATCTTGGTATACTTTTTATTTTGACGGAGATGAAGACGGATTTGGAGATGTTAGCTCGTCAATAACATTGTGTAATCCTGTCTTGCCTTCAGGATATTCAACAGATAGCACTGATTGCAACGATGATAATATTAGTGTGTTTCCGGGAGCTATAGAATTATGCAATTCCATTGATGATAATTGCAATGGAAGTATTGATGAAGGATTTACAATATATGTTTATTTTTTAGATAGTGATGATGATGGATTTGGTGACCCTGATATTGCTATTTCAACCTGTTTATTTCCTGCACCCGAAGGATATGTATCAGATAATACAGATTGCGATGATAGCAATGAATTTATTTATGCACCAATACTCTATTTTATAGATGCCGATGGTGACCTTTATGGCGATTTTTTCTCTCCTATCTTTTTATGTGAAATAATTGCTCCTTCCGGATTTTCTGTAAATGATCAGGACTGTGATGATACAGCATTTTTCATTAATCCGGGCTCCAATGAAATATGTAATGCAATAGATGATAATTGCAATTTGGAAATCGATGAGGGGCTTACTGTATTTATTTTATATGCTGATGTTGATGGTGATGCATTTGGTGACCCAGATCACGATTCAACAACCTGCACTACAAATATAAGCGGATTTGTAAATGATTCAACGGATTGTGATGACACGAATCCCTTTATTTATCCTGGTGCAGAAGAAATATTGAACGGCGTCGACGATAACTGCAATAAATTAATTGATGAAGGAGTTGGAATTGAAGATTTTGAAAATACGAATTTCAATATTTACCCAAACCCTTCAAGGGAAAACATAATCATCACGCTTAGCAGTATTATACTCACCACTCCCCATTCACCACTCATCATCACCGATCTCTCAGGAAAAATAATTTCAGAAATAATCATCACCTCATTCGATACCGAAGTGGATATTTCAAATTTTGCGGCGGGAATTTATTTCGTGAAAATACTAATTGATGATAAGCAATTAACAGGAAAATTTATCAAACAATAAAACCATTCTCATGAAAATATTTTACCTGTTTTTTTTCTCCTTTTTCCTCATTCCTTTTTCCTTTTCCCAGGCTCCGGAAATAGAATGGGAAAACAGGATTGGAGGAAATTCTTATGATGAAATGCGTTGTGTTGCCCAAACCGCTGACGGTGGTTACATTTTAGGTGGAGAATCTCTATCAGGGATTTCAACCGATAAATCAGATCCTAATTTTGGTTACAGTGACTTTTGGGTAGTGAAACTTGATATTTATGGTGAAATAATATGGGATAAAACTTTTGGTGGCAGCAGTGAAGATCGGCTTAGATCTATTCAACAAACTTCTGATGGAGGATATATATTAGGTGGTAACTCAGAATCCGGTATATCAGGTAATAAAACGGAAATAAATTTGGGACAGCAGGATTATTGGATAATTAAAATTGATTCACTAGGCATTCTTGAATGGCAGAATACTGTTGGCGGGAATAATAATGAGTATTTATATTCAATAGAACAAACCATTGATGGAGGATTTATATTAGGCGGATATTCAGAATCGGGTATTTCCGGTGATAAAACTGAAGCAAGTATTGGGGGACAAGATTATTGGGTTGTGAAAGTTAATAATTTGGGTGAAATTGAATGGGATGAAACGATTGGCGGAACAGAGAATGACAATTTGTTTTCTGTTCAACAAACTTCAGATGGTGGTTATATACTTGGGGGTTATACTTCCTCAGGAATTTCAGGAGATAAAACCGAGGCGAGTTTAGGTGTTGGATATACCGATTATTGGGTGATAAAAATTAATTCTGTTGGTGGTATTTTGTGGCAGAATACCATAGGTGGAAATTTTAATGATTATCTCCAATCGATAGATCAAACTGCTGACGGAGGTTATATAATTGGTGGTTACTCACTTTCAGAATTATCAGGTGATAAAACCGAAATTAATCTCGGAAATTATGATTACTGGGTGCTAAAACTTAATGCTTTAGGAAGTATTCAATGGCAGAACACAATTGGTGGTGTTAACTTCGATCAATTAACTTCTGTGGAACAAACTTCCGATGGACTTTATATTATAGGAGGATATTCTAATTCAGGATATTCACCTGATATAACCGATTATGGCTTTGCCAGCATTAATTATTTAATTTTCAAACTTAATTCAATTGGAGATATCTTATGGGATAATCAACTTGGAGGTAATGGTGAAGATTATAATACTGCATTAAAACAAACTTCCGATGGTGGCTATATTGTTGGGGGTTATACAAACTATGGACCGTCCGGTGATATTACAGAAACAAATTATGGAGGCACGGATTTTTGGGTTGTTAAACTTTTACCTGAGGATTGTGAACCTTTAACTTTTTATGCCGATGTAGATGAGGATGGTTTTGGAAATAACTTAATGCCAATCCTAACCTGTGGAATTCCCATTGGATATGTAACAGATAATTCCGATTGTAATGATGCAAATGTTTTAATATTTCCCGGTGCTATTGAAAGTTGTAATGATCTTGATGATAATTGCAATTTGATAATTGATGAAGGATTTCCCGAATATACATATTACCTCGATGCCGATGCTGATGGGTACGGAAATATTCTTTCTTTTATAGTTATCTGTTCAGCAACACCACCAACTAATTATGTAATAAATAATAGTGATTGTAATGATGCAAATTATTTTATTCATGAAACCCAACTTTATTTTGCGGATGTTGATGGCGATTTATATGGGGATTCTTTAAACTCAGATTTAATTTGTTCACTTCTACCACCTGCAGGTTTTGTTACAAATTCTCTCGATTGTAATGATTTAAACATTTTTATTAATCCCGTTTCAAATGAAATTTGTAATGAAGTAGATGATGATTGTAATGGGATTATTGATGATGGGTTAATTCTTTTTACATATTATTTAGACAACGATGGAGATTTATTTGGCAATGAATTAATTTTTTTAAGCGACTGCTTTGGTTCGCCTCCTGTAGGATATGTTTTTGATAATACCGATTGTAACGATGACAATTTATTAATCAATCCTGTTTCAAATGAAATCTGCAACTTGGTTGACGATAATTGCAACACAGAAATTGATGAAGGACTCTCAATTCAAACATTATACATAGATGCTGATGGCGATGATTTTGGAAACCCGTTAATTGATACAATCACATGTTTGTTAGCTATCACCGGCTACTTATCCGACAGCACCGACTGCGACGACACCAATCCTGATGTATTTCCCGGAGCAGAAGAAATATTCAACAGCCTTGACGATAACTGCAATAAATTAATTGACGAAGGAGTTGGAATTGAAGATTTTGAAAATGCGAATTTTATTATCTACCCAAATCCTTCAATAGAAAACATTATAATCTCCCTTAGTAATAACATACTCAGTAATCACCATTCACCACTAACTATCACCGATCTCTCAGGAAAAATAATATCTGAACTAAATATCTCATCATCTGAAACAGAAATTGATATTTCAAATTATACATCTGGAATTTATTTCGTGAAAATACTAATTGATAATAAGCAATTAACAGGAAAATTTATCAAACAATAAAACCATTCCCATGAAGATATTTTACCTGTTTTTTTTCTCCTTTTTCCTCATTCCTTTCTCCTTTTCCCAGGCACCGGAAATCGAATGGCAGAATGCCATCGGGGGGATTAATTATGATGCTCTGTATTCCCTTCAACAAACCACTGATGGGGGATATATATTGGGGGGAGAATCCGGCTCGGGTATTTCAGGGGATAAAACAGAAGCATTTTTAGGTGGTATTTATGATTATTGGGTAGTAAAACTAGACGGGGTAGGCGCAATCGAATGGCAGAATACCATTGGAGGAAGTAATGAGGATCGTCTGCGTTCCCTCCAACAAACCACCGATGGTGGGTATATTCTGGGTGGAAAATCCAGCTCCGGTATTTCAGGGGATAAAACCGAGGCATCATTTGGTGGGTATGATTATTGGGTAGTGAAACTCAACAGCAGCGGTGCGATCGAATGGCAGAATACTATCGGGGGGAGTGGTTCTGAGGAATTGTATTCCATTAAACAAACCACCGATGGCGGGTATATTTTGGGTGGGAAATCCAGCTCCGGTATTTCAGGGGATAAAACTGAGGCATCATTAGGTGGTAATGATTATTGGGTAGTGAAACTCAACAGCAGTGGCGCTATCGAATGGCAGAATGCCATTGGAGGGACCAATGACGATGGTCTTACATCGCTACAACAAACCACTGATGGCGGTTATATACTGGGGGGATACTCCAATTCCGGTATTTCAGGGGATAAAACCGAGGCATCGTTGGGTGGTTATGATTATTGGGTAGTGAAACTCAACAGTAGCGGCACAATCGAATGGCAGAATAGCATTGGAGGGGGGGCTTTTGATTTGCTTAATTCCCTCCATCAAACCATTGATGGCGGATATATATTGGGGGGAGAATCTGGCTCCGGTATTTCAGGGGATATAACAGAAGCATTGTTAGGTGGTATTTATGATTATTGGGTAGTGAAACTCAACACCGGCGGTGCAATCGAATGGCAAAATACGATCGGGGGGAGTAGTCTAGATTATCTGCAATCCCTCCAACAAACCACCGATGGCGGCTATATACTGGGGGGATACTCCCTATCCGGTATTTTTGGTGATAAAACCGAGGCGAATATAGGTTCTTATGATTATTGGGTAGTGAAACTCGAGGGGCCTGCTTGCGCACCTTTTCCGGAAATATGTAATTCTTTAGACGATAACTGTAATGGATTAATTGATGATGGAGTAGTAGAAACAATTTCCATCTCCGCAGGTGGACCAATTACATTTTGTCAAGGTGGAAATGTATTATTATCTGAAACCTATTCCGGTGCAACAGTGCAATGGAAAAAGAACGGAACAAATATTCCCGGAGCAATAGCTGGAACATACACAGTCACAACCAAAGGCAATTACTCTTGCATTACAACCAGC
>JANMLV010000021.1:0-7125 GCA_031372705.1 Bacteroidota bacterium
AACGCATGATTGTTACACACCATACTATGAAAAAATTTGATGAAATTTTACCGACATCTCAATTTGTACGAATTCATAGAAGTTATATTGTAAATATTCCGGCCATTCAATCTATTTTTGGAAATATTGTTGAAACAGCAAAAGGTCGTTTACCAATTGGTGCAAATTATAAAGACGATTTAATGAAGATGGTGAGTCGCGATTAAACAAGTTACAATTAACCAATTTTTTAGTGATTACACTTTTAATTGTCAAAAAAATATTTAGCTGCTGTCTTGCCAAATAGTTAATTTACATTGATTTTCAAGTCATTAGATTTGTAAATTAGGAGAATTTTACTTCTATTTGTAAAAAAACAAACATGAAGCGAATATTGTTATTACTCATTATTGCTTGCAGCTTTCAAATTGGACAGGCTCAAGTTAACGACATGGCATTGGGATTGCGATTTGGATACGGCGGTGGCGTTTCGTACCAATTTGGCCTTAATAAAGTAAACCGCATTGAATTAGACGGTGCTTTTGGAATTGGCAGCAGTTACAACTATTTGCGCATAACAGGTGCCTATCATTGGGTATTTGATGTTGGCGTGGGGTGGAATGTTTACATAGGGCCTGCATTGGCAGCCGGTATTCTGAGTAGTGAGGCTGCATACGTTGGCAAAGGCGATGATGGCTTATATATTTTAGGAGGAGGTCAACTTGGTGTTGATTATAACTTACAAAATTTACCATTTCAAATATCTCTCGACATATTACCGCAATTTGCCATTATAAATGGGTATGATGATTATTATATCGACCCGGCGATTGGCATACGGTATGTATTTTAATATACAATTGAGTGGTCTATATGAAAGTTGATAGTGACATAATAATTATGCGCTATCAACTTTTTTTATTGGCGTTGCATAACCACATCTAAACCGCGATGTAAACCTTTTAATTCCATTACCTTTCTAATTGCCAGTAAAGCACCATCAATGTATGGCTTTGTAGGATCGATGGCATCGTGACGAATTTTTAGGCGCTCTGCTCCTGTTCCGAAAATAATTTCGCATGAATTATTAAAGCCCGGTAGGCGAATGGAATGAATTTGAGTGCCATCAACATTGGCGCCGCGACTCTCCTGTAAACCCACAACCTGTTCTATAGCGACTTTATGCTCGGGTGATTTAACTTTTGCGAGGCGCGATGCCAATTCATTAGCAGTTCCGCTTGGTGCGTCGGGTTTGCCATCATAGGCATATTCAATTATTTCCCAATTAGCGAAATGTTTGGCGGCAATTTCTGCAAACTGCATCATTAAAACAGCTGTGATAGAGAAGTTACCTGCAGCAATTACACCCACATTATTCTGCAAAGCCAAATCATTTATTTCAACATAATCGGCTTCGGTTAATCCGCTGCTGCCGATTACAACATTTACTTTTTGCTGAATGGCAGATACAACATTTCTTTTTACTACTGAGGCATGTGTAAAATCAATTAAAATTTGTGGCTTTCTTTTGAGAGCAAATATAATATCGTCGTAAATAGTGGCTTCTAAATTTTTGATGTTTAGAACATCGCCTAAATTTTGATCGGTATAATTTTTAGCCAGTGCACTAACAATTGTTAAATCTTGCGATTCGTTTATTGCTTTGCACAAGTGACTGCCCATTTTGCCGGTTGCGCCTGCAACACAAATAGTGGTTTTCATACTGCTAATTTGTTCAAAAATAGCGAAAATCAGGCTCAAAATTTATGACATGGGTCATCAACCGATTTTGAGCGAGCGCATGGATATAGAACCTGCCGTAGTTTTATCGTTGAAGAAACTTATTTTTTCATCTTTTTCCTGCAACGCTAAAGTGTATAACAATGGTAAATAATGGTCATTTGTAGGCACCGAAAGTTCGGCTGCTTTACCCAAAGTTTTATAATTAATAATTGGCTGGTGATCGCCCTTTTCGATGAGCTCTTTTATTTTAGTATCAAATTCTATTGCCCAGTCGTAAGCAATATCTTTCATTTGAAACAAACGCAAATTATGTACAATATTTCCGCTTCCGATAATCAGCACGCCTTTTTTGCGGAGCTCTTTTAATTGTTGCGCCAATTCATAATTATATTGTGGTGTTTGATAATAGTCGATACTCAATTGATAAACCGGAATATTAGCAGCAGGAAACATTTTATTTAGCACGCTCCAGCAACCATGGTCGAGGCCCCATTCGTGGTCGAGTTCTACTTGGGTTTTTGTTATTAATTGTTTAGTAACTGCAGCAAATTCAGGCGAGCCGGGCGCGTTATATTGCACATCGAAAAGTGATTGCGGAAATCCGCCGAAATCGTGAATTGTTTCAGGATGTTCAACGGCGCAAACTTTTGTGCCATTGGTAAGCCAATGCGCAGAAACGCACAATATTGCTTTTGGCACTGTAAGCAGTTTCCCCGCTTCGGCCCAGCCGCGACTAAACTCATTGTCTTCGATGGCGTTCATCGGGTTGCCGTGACCAATAAATAAAACCGGCATTTTAACGTCGGTTTCAGCATCAAATTGTTGTTTAAATTGATTGAGTTGCATAGATGTAATTGTTCCTATTCCGCCAAAGCCGAGTGCGCCTGCCAATAAAAATTTTCGTCGGTTCATAGATTATTAATAAAATTAGTAAAAATGCCGGCAAACATAAATTTTATGCTGATTTAAAATTATATGTTTATACATACATTGTACTACAATATCAATTAAAAGACACCAAATTGACAAGAAAAGTTCCTTGTGCTTAAAGCGATGGGTAGCTTCAATTAACAGCTTTTTGTTTAATTAGGGAGCCGAGTGCAATGAGAATTTGACTACTTTTGCACTACTTTATGTATTTAACAAGAGTTGGTTTATTTTTTTGATGGTATTTTTAATCCAAGTTAGCATTGATGGATGATTTGCGTGAGGGATTGGACCGGAAAGCCCACAGCCCAATTTCTTTGTAAAAACATAAGGTTATCGGGAATTTGATTGAAATTGGGCGAGGACTTGCAGGGAAAAGCCCGACCCCGAAAACGCGCATGTAATTGTTTGGTGAAAAATGTTGCTTCGGGGGCACGCCAAAATTTTGAAATAGTTTAAAAACCGGGTTTGAATTTAAAATTGAAATTGATTTATAAATAATTTATTTATGCAGAAAAAAGTTGCCGATTCGTTTACTACATTTACTGAAATAGTGATGCCGAACGATACCAATCCGATGCACAATTTGATGGGTGGAAATTTATTGAAATGGATGGATATTGCGAGTGGTATTTGTGGCGGGAAACATGCGAATAAAATTGTAGTTACTGCGGCAGTTGACAGTGTGTCGTTTGGCAGGCCGATTAAGATTGGGGATATTGTTACCATAACCGCGCAAGTAACACGAGCATTTAATACGAGCATGGAAATATACATTGAAGTTTTTAAAGAAAATTATCGTTCGTCGGAGCGTATTAAATGCAATGAAGCGTTTTATACTTTTGTTGCATTAGATGATGATGGCAGACCGGTTGTAGTGCCGGAATTATTACCGGAAACCGAATTTGAAAAAAATAGATTTGTATCTGCATTGCGCCGCAGAGAATTGCGTTTAGTTTTGGCCGGCCGCATGAAACCTGAGGACGCTAAGGAGTTGAAGGAGATATTTTTGAGGCAATAAGGGTGAGGTGATTTTGAGATTGAACAAAAATGAGCAAAATTGAGCAAAATTTAATGCGCCTAGTTAGGTGAAAATTTTGCTTCGATTGTTAATTTATAAAATTGAAGAATTGCACTAAAATAGTATTAGTTTCAACTTTCTTTCCCAACCCAAATTTTGTTCACTTTTGCTCAATCTTGCTCAATTGATATTTTAATTTGTTGATTGAACAAAAATGAGCAAAATTGAGCAAAATTTGAAGTTGGTGTTTTGATTCATCATTCTTTCCCCGGTTGGCAAATTATTAAGAATTAATTAAAAAATTGTATTTCATTTTTTTTCAAATAATTACTCTTAATTCCCAGCTAATTCTTCACCTAAATTTTGTTCAATTTTGCTCAATCCTGTTCAATTTTGCTCAATTAGTACAACAATGTAATCTCCGTAGAAAACTCCCCTATGGTTAAAGTTGCTTGATTATCGCAATCGCCGGAGCCGAAATCGAGTTCGCGGGTTAGCATGCCTTCGGGTGTTACTTCGAGGATGCCTGCTGTGATATATCTACAATCCATTCGTTTAATGAGTGATTCGGCAATATGTGCTGTAAATGCGACGCCATTTCTATTAATACCTGATACGGCAAAATCGGCTGCAATGCCATCACCTATAGCATAAACATCATCTTCTATTTCAAAAGTTTCATCACCTTCGAGCCATTCGCGGGTGCGTGAACTGTTCCAAGAGATTGTTTCGCCGGTTTCGAGTGTTATAAGGCCATCGGTAACCAATACCGAAAAAATTGGATTGCCTGCTGCTGAAAGTCCTTCGTTGACAACGGTTTTAACGCCTTCTACTTTGCTTCCGTTAACGTAGTAATTATCGGGAACAATAGTAATTGTAGAACCTTCGGTGATGTACGGGCCGGTAAATGTTGCAATAATTTTACCTGAACGTTCCAATCCAAGATAACCTATACAAGTTTCACCAAAGTCGAGCGTCATTGTATTTGGAAAAACACCTATCGCTTCGCTGAAAGTTACGGTAGGGCAATCTTCAGTTAGTTTACCGTATTGCGTTCCGCCGGTTAACCCCGACAGTCCGCCAATTGCGGCTTGCTGATTTACCACACCCATCAGGTCTTGAAAGGTGCCATCGGCAATTGAATTGTCAAGTGCTACATAGGTATCAGTGTCGAGCGATTCTTTTTTACATCCTGACAGTATTGCTATAGCTAATACCGGGATGAAGGTGGATTTGAGCAAGGTTTGCTTCATAATTTTTAAGATTTGAACTTTATGACTGCGAAAATAGTAAATGGTTTATTCAAAGGCAGGAAAAGCCTTGGAATTGTTGTTTGCTTACAAGATTTGGACCAAATTTGGCATTTGGCGTGTTCAAACGGTGGCACATAAAGCGTAAAAGCGTTTATTCATGGGCTTTCCGGGAGATTTCGTTAGTGTTTTTAGCAAGTTTTGGAATTTTCGGGGAAAAAGTGCTATCTTTGCAGTCCATTTTAAAAAACAAATAAATAAAAAATGAACCAGTACGAAACAGTCATCATTTTCACTCCTGTCCTCTCAGATGACGACGTGAAGAGGACCGAGGAAGCCTACAAGGATTTCCTTCGTTCGAATGGAGGTGAAATAGTTGCCGAAGAGCGCTGGGGCCTTAAGCAGTTAGCTTACAAGATTCAGAAAAAGAGCACAGGTATTTACTATGTTCTTGAGTATAAGGGCCCGAGTGACATTAATGGTAAATTGGATATCCAGTTTAACCGTGATGAGAATGTATTACGTTTTGTAAACATTCGCCTCGACAAATATTCCATCGACTACAACGAACGCAAACGCCGCGGTGAAATTGGACGCAAAGCAAAAGCCGGCGCTAATGCACAAGATAAATTAACCAAAACTGAGGAGGCTTAATCATGGCAGCTGGAAAAAACATCAGATACCTCGCAGCACCCAAATTAGGGATGATGCGCAAGAAGTACTGCCGTTTCAAGAAAAGCGGAATTAAGTACATCGATTACAAGAATCCTGAGTTCTTATTGAAATTTGTTAACGAGCAAGGAAAAATTCTTCCACGCCGTTTAACGGGTAACAGTTTGAAATACCAGCGTAAAGTGGCACAAGCTATTAAACGCGGCAGACAGATTGCTATTTTACCTTACGTAACTGACCTTTTAAAATAATTGAGCTATGGAAGTAATATTAATTAAAGACGTAGACAATGTAGGCGATGCCAACACACTTGTAAAAGTTCGTGATGGTTTTGGCCGCAATTATTTAATTCCAAGGGGATTAGCTGTAATTGCAAATGAAGGCAACCGTAAGAGTATGACTGAAAGACAGAAGCGTGAAGTTGCGCGTGAGCGTAAATTGCTCGAGAAGATTCAAGAAGTTACTGCTCAATTACAAGCAAATACTATTAAGGTAGGTGCTAAAGTAGGTGCAAGCGATAAAATTTTCGGATCAATCACTAACGTTCAGTTAGCTGAGGCAATCAAAAAACAAATAGGATTAGTTGTTGACAGAAAGAAAATTGTTCTTCCTGACGAGGTGAAAACCTTAGGTAACTTTACAGCGCACATTGCGTTAGATAAAGACCACAACATTCCTGTTAACTTTGAGGTTATCGAAGGATAAGCATAAAAGGTTGGAGAATATATAGTAAAGAGCCCTCACTGTTAATTCGGTGAGGGTTTTTTAATTGAGTGAAGGAAGGGGGGGAAGGATTGGAACAGCCAATTGAACGGGGGAGAAAAAATTGAAACAGCCATTGAGCAAGATTGAGCAAAATTGAACAAAATTTGAGTTTGTGGTTGGGTTGACATTCGGAGCTGATATAATTTAAACAGCAATTGGGATGCGAAGAATTAATTTAAACAGCCATTGAGCAGGATTGAGCAAAATTTGGGATTGCGTTTGGGTTGACGTTCGGAGCTAATATAATTTAAACAGTAATTGGGAAGCGAAGAATTAATTTAAACAGCCATTGAACAAGATTGAGCAAAATTGAACAAAATTTGGGATTTCGTTTAGGTTGACATTCGGAGCAAAAAATTAATTCACTAATTGCCTCCAAGATTGATAATTATAGCTTCGTAGTAATGGTCGGTGAGAAACACCAACCATGGCGTAGAGGTGCAATTGCATAATAACTTCGTAGTTGTGAATTAATAATTTTCACTCAACACATTAACCAATTGCATCTCATTAATAATTAATACAATTAATAAAAACCATAAGCGGATGCAATCCGCAAGAATCCGCTTCCGAATCGAAGATTCGGCAGAGCACTGAATTAAATTACAACTTGGTAGTAATGTTAATGCATTGCAGCAATGTCAAACCTTGTCAACGGCCTCATTGCATTGCGCTAGTGCAGCTTACGACACTTAAGCTACGAAAGCAAAAAAGCACCGATGCTTCGACTCACCAAGCGGGCGCAGCGCTAGCACATAATAAACGCGA
>JANMLV010000038.1:0-34719 GCA_031372705.1 Bacteroidota bacterium
ATAAAGGTGAAATTATCATATTACCCATTTGTGAAATAGTTGCCGGAAAGCACGATTTCTTCGATTATACAGCCAAATATGTAGCAGGCGAAAGCGACGAAATAATTCCGGCCCGCATAAGCGATGACGTTGCCGCTGCAGTTGGCGCAACATCTGCTAAAGTTTATGCGTTACTTAACTGCAAAGGTGTTGTGCGTATCGATTACATTATTCAAGATAATAAGCCTTATTTCCTGGAAGTTAATACGGTTCCCGGTTTAAGCGAAGCAAGTATTGTCCCTAAAATGGCAAAAGCTTCCGGTTTAACGCTCAGCGCATTTTTCAGCCGATTGCTGGATGAAGCTAAAGCAGGTTAATAGCTATGGTTCCTAAATTTTAATGCACCACGCATTAAGCAAAATCGCACATATCCGCATCAAATTTGTCATAAAATCAAATAATCATGTCAACCGGGAATAAGAAAATCAACAAGTGCCATTTTACCCTGAAATGGTTTGAAGGGATTTCCAGTTCAAGGTGCACTCAACTATATCAAGAGTTTGGTAAATGCTTACTTTCTATTGATTAATTTGGGTTAAATTTGCGAAGCATCTAATGTCCAAGAAAAAGCAATCCAACAACGAAGGCCCCGGAATAATGCGCTTCCTAACGAGCAAAATATTCTGGCTTAATATTTTTGCCGCTTTAGTGGTAACTGTCATTTTATTATGGGGATTGTTATTCTTCGTTCAACAGTTTTCGCGCCACGGCGAAAGTCAAACTGTTCCCAACCTTACAGGCAAAACCACTTTAGAAGCCATGGAAGAGCTCGACAACCTCGATTTAGAATATGCTGTTATGGATTCCACTTTCGACCCCGACGAGCGTCCACTGTCAATTATTAGTCAGGACCCATTGCCCGATTCGAAAGTAAAAAGTGGAAGAACCATTTACGTTACGGTTAATATGACCCAAGCCCCTAAAACAGAAATGCCAAGATTTGAAATTGGCACCAGTTATATAAGCGTGCGCGAAATTCTGGAAAGCAGAGGCCTCAAAGTTGGCGATATAATTTACAAACCCTTCGAATACCGCGATGTATATCTTGATATGAAAGTGCACGGCGAACGCAAATCAATTCAACCGGGCACCAAAATAGCAAAAGGCACTAAAATTGACCTTATTTTAGGTAACGGATTGGGCGATACTAAAATCACTATTCCCGACCTTACAGGTTTATCATATATAGAAGCAGCGAGTTTAATCCAGTTAAAGGAACTTTCGCTTGGTACTGTTGTTACAAGCGGTACAATTAAGGACAGTGCTGATGCGTTTGTGTTTAAGCAATTTCCAACAGCGGGCGACGAAAAAACAGTTAATTTAGGGTCAATGGTAGATATTTGGATTACCGAAGATCCTTCCTTGTTGCCGGTTGAAGGAGAGGCAACAGCGGATTAACGAATAGTATATAGTTGAAAATAATTTTCATGAAAAAAATCATTTTACTTATTGCAGGATTTTGTTTTTACAATGCTATTGATGCACAGGAAACACTAAACCCATTAAAATATAATACCAAACTTTTCAATCAACAAACTGATGGCAGTAGGAGTGTGGTTACAAACGAGGATACACTGTGTTTGCCATTTATCGACGATTTTTCTGCAAGTGAAATCTTTATCGACGGTTCTTTAACAGCATGTGGCGATACCATTGTGCATGAAGCATCTGCAATATATCCCGCTACTTTATTTTGGGTGGATAGCAATGCATTTGTTAACAGCACATATGCAGCTTTGCCTCCAACTTATGGTGTAGTAACTTTAGACGGATTAAATAAATTCGGAAAACCTTATAACGAAGGTTCTACTTTCGACCTTGCCGATGTATTAACATCTAAGCCTATTTATTTAGCAGATGCCGTTGATTCAGTTTATTTAAGCTTTTATTATCAGCCTGGCGGGTTTGGAGAATTTCCAAATACTAACGATTCATTGTTACTTGAATTTCAAGATGCCGACGGCAATTGGGAGCAGGTTTGGCATACTTTAAATACGTTAGGTGATGACCCACAGTCGTTCAAATTGGCGATGGTGCCATTAGATGAAATCTATTTATATGATGGCTTTCAATTTCGTTTTAGCAACTGGGCCGGTGTAAATGGAAATAACGACCATTGGAATATCGATTATGTATTATTGGATGATGACAGAACATTTAATGATACCATTTTCCGCGATGTAGCAATTGTGTATCAACCCGAAAGGTTTTTGAAAAAATATAGGCAAATGCCATGGAATCAATTTAAAAATCATCAAGCCGAAGAATTAGCTGCCGACCACGGTGTTTTTATGTATAATAATTTTAATACCGTTATTAATACATCGCATCAATACACGGCGTTTGAAAAATATACAGCATCAACAATTGTTCCGCCAACAACACCCGTTACAGTAAACTTAGATCCGTTATCACTTGCATTTAATACTTATCCAACATTCGAAATTCCTGAAGTAACACCCGGCTTCGACAATGATAGTTTAACTGTAAAATTCAGGTATTCGATAAACCCTTCGGGAGATATTAATCATAGAAACGATACCCTCGATTACGAGCAAGCTTTCTATAATTATTTTGCCTATGACGATGGAACCGCAGAAAAAGCTTATGGCTTAATAGGAACCGGTTCTAAATTAGCAATTCATTTTCGTGCCAACGAACCCGATACTTTAAAAGAAGTGTATATCCATTGGGCTTATGTTGATGGAAATAAAGGCGGTTTGTTTTTTTCGCTAATTGTTTGGGATGATATAGATACCACATTAGCCAGCGCAGATGAAAATATTGTTTTTCAAAATGATTTCTTGACGCCGAAATATATTGATAGCATCAATGGATTTTATGTGTATAAACTGCAAGACTTTTTGGGTAATCCAACACCTGTTGTAGTTGATGGTGATTTTTATGTTGGTTGGCTGCAAACACAAGAGGGATTTTTAAATGTTGGTTTCGATACTAATAACGATGCGAGCAGTGAAGCATATTTTAATGTTGGCGGAACCTGGCAGAGTTCTGCATTAAACGGTGCCATTATGATAAGGCCGCGTGTTGGTGGAGATTATTCTGTATACACACCAATTGCTAATGAAGGGCTGCCTGCTGAAGATTTGGTAATTTATCCTAACCCAACACAATCGGTTATTAATATTCAAACATCATTAACGGGCGAATTACTTTTGCAGGTTTATGATCAATCGGGTAGACAAGTTGCATCAAATCAAACTAGCAGCAAACAAATAAATGTGCAGCATTTAAGCAGTGGATATTACATTTTAAAAGTTAGCGATTTAAGCACAGGTTATGTGAAGATGCAACAATTTATAAAATCAAATTAATATAAATTTTATCAGGCAATTTATAATTCTAATTTTTACAAAAGAAAAGACATTTATTTTTATGGATATTACAGTTGAAGAATTAAAACAACGCATGGATGCGGGAGAACAATTATTTATTATTGATGTGCGCGAACCACATGAATATGAAGAGTTTAATATTGGCGCACAAAATATTCCACTTAGCAGCATACCAATGAAAATATACGATTTCGACGATGATAAAGATCGCGAAATTATTGTGCATTGCCGTTCCGGTGCCAGAAGTAATACAGCTAAAGCATTGTTCGTGCAGTTGGGATTCACTAATGTAAAAAACTTACTTGGCGGTATGCTCGATTGGCAAGCCAAGTTCGGTTCGAAATGAATGATGTAAATAAGCAAATTATTTTTTTTGACGGCGTTTGCAATTTGTGCAATGCGAGTGTGCAAGTGATTTTAAAAAATGACCGTAAAGCCCGCTATAATTTTGCCTCACTGCAATCGGAATTTGCTGCTGAGTTTTTCGAAACACGCGGTTATCAACCGGTAACAGAATCTATTATTTTATATAACGGTAAATCATTTTATAATAAATCGGGCGCCGTTTTGCGCGTTGCTGCAAATTTGCGTTTCCCTTATCCTCTTTTTGCCGTTTTTCGTATCATTCCGACATTTCTTCGCGACCCTGTGTATAGTTTTATTGCACAAAATCGATATCGCTGGTTTGGCAAGAAAGACAGCTGCATGATTCCTAAACCGGAATGGAAAGCCAGGTTTTTAGACTAATTAGTTTCTAATTTGGGCTGTCATTAATTATCAATTATTTTTACACTAAGGATGCGAACCGGTATTTCAATATTGATATTAAGTGCCTTGATGCTATTGCTTACTTATTGCACAAAATTCAATAAGTCGACAGTAGAGGAGTCACCGTGGCTTAATCAGAATGATACCGTTCAATATGTCGGCATGGAAACTTGCAGGCTTTGCCATATCGACAACCATGGCACATTTATTCATACGGGAATGGGACTAAGTTTCGACAAAGCCACCAAAGCAAAAAGTGCTGCATTGTTTAACGAACACTCCGTTGTTTTCGATTCCATAAACAATTATTATTACAAACCATTTTGGCGCAGCGATTCATTAATGATAATGGAATATCGCTTGTCGAATAACGATACCATTCATAAACGCACTGAATCAATTGCCTATATTATTGGCAGCGGGCAGCATACCAATTCGCACATGTTAAATGTAAACGGATATATTTTTCAAGCACCAATTACATTTTATACTCAAAAGAAAAAGTGGGATTTAGCTCCGGGTATGGATAACGGATTTAATTCGCGTTTCTCCAGAATAATTACTGCCGAATGTATGACATGCCACAACGGTTTGCCCGAAATGGTTGCAGGCTCGGTAAATAAATATACAAAAGTTCCCTCGGGAATCGATTGTGAACGTTGCCATGGCCCGGGAAGTTTGCATGTTGCGCGTTTAAGTAATAATATTTTAGTTGATACTGCAATTGCAATTGATTACAGTATTGTTAATCCCCGTAAATTATCGATTGAACTGCAAAACGAATTGTGCATGCGCTGCCATTTACAAGGAGTTAGTGTATTAAATGAAGGTTCCTCTTTTTTCGATTTTAAACCCGGCGATAAAATCAGCGACCATTGGAATGTTTTTCTGCCAAAGTTTGATGGGAAAAATGATAAATTTTTAATGGCATCTCAAGCAGATAGAATGGTGCAATCTAAATGCTATATTTCATCTCAAAAAATAAGTTGTATTACCTGCCATAATCCGCATATTACCGTTAAGCAAACTACCGCAGCACAATTTAATGCGCCATGTATATCTTGTCATCAACCCGCAAAAAACGATTGTAAGGCAACTGTTGCAGTGCGTTTAACAAAGCAAGACGATTGCAGTGGTTGTCACATCCCTAAGTCAGGCGCAATAGATATTCCGCATGTTTCCATATCGGACCATAAAATTCAAATTCCCGGAAAAAATAGTACAGCCGGCGACGGTAAATTTCAAGGACTTGTATGTTTAACATCTAACAACCCCGAAGCACTAACCATGGCAAAGGGATATCTACATTATTATGAATCATTTAATAATGATGCCTTAATGCTGGATAGTGCCATGTGGTATTTAAATAAGGTGAAAGATAAAAATGATAGTTATAATAGTGTTTTAATTCATTATTACTATTTGCAAAATAATAATGCTAAAATTATTGCTACTGCAAAATCAATAAAACAAAGCAAACAGATTGATGGATGGACCGCCTACAGAATTGGCGAAGCCTATTTAACATCTGAAAAATATATTGAAGCCGTAAATTATTTTTCTATTGCAGTTGAAGGTGAGCCTTATAATTTGGATTATAATTTCAAATTAGCAACAGCGCATATTTATAACGGCAATACGAAAGAAGCGGAAAGATTACTCCGTTTTATAACAACCGAAAATCCAACTTACCAAAAAGCTTGGAATAACTTAGGTGTAATAACCGCCGGCAAAGGAAATTTTAAAGATGCCGAACAATATTTATTAAAAGCAATAAGTCTTGATCCCGACTACACCCTTTCACGTATCAAATTGGCTGAAATGTATATTGCTTCGCGACAGCGTTCTAAAGCAAAGGGTGTTATTGATTATTTAAAGCAGTTTCACCCTGAGATGCCTGAAATTGCGGTGCTTACTAAGCAATTAAGCAATTTTTAATGCTTAACTTTGCCCCCAAGCAATTATTGCATGAAAATAATACCCGAACCAATAAGTCGATTTTTAACCAATAGGTATCGTAATTTCATTGCATTTACCAAAACAACCAGCTTTCCCGGGTTCGATAACATTCCTATTTACGATGTAATATCTTTTTTCAGACAAGAAATAAAACGCGACCAATTGCCGGTGCGTGCATCTGCTATTTCATTCAATTTCTTGCTGGCCGTTTTTCCATCCATCATATTCCTGTTTACCCTAATTCCGTATATTCCAATTAGGGGTTTAGATACAAGTATTCACGAGTTTTTTAGAGATGTATTGCCTGAAAGCGGATACGTATTTCTGGAATCAACTATCACCGGAATAACCAGCATTAAACGCACAGGTTTATTGTCGATAGGTTTCTTGTTGGCATTTTATTTTTCTACCAATGGAGTAAGAATGTTATTGCTTACTTTTAATAAAAATCATCCAATTTATGCACGCCGAGGTTTTTGGAGAAACCGACTTGTTTCGTTTCGATTAACTTTATATTTATTTCTATTATTTATTGCATCCATTATTTTAATTATTGCAGGCGATATTATTGTTCAAAAAGTTGGAAATTTAATTAACTGGCAAGACGCAACAGGATTATTATTTTTAACAATATTTCAATATGTTGTAATTCTTGTTTTATTTTTTCTGGGTATTTCATTGGTTTATTATTACGGGCCGGCTGTAAAGCATCGCTGGCGGTTTATCACACCCGGCGCTACCTTTGCTACAATTTTTTCCATTCTAACATCACTGGGGTTTGGATATCTTGCCAATAATTTTATTAGCTACAACGAAGTGTACGGTTCAATTGGAACGCTTATAGTACTTATGATTTGGATTAATTTAAATGCACTTGTTTTATTGGTTGGGTTTGAAATTAACAACAGCATCGATGTTAACCGTATCTTACGACAACGCACCGACGACCAACCCGGAATAGTGTGAACAAATTAGTAACTTGCTTGTCTACAATTTTATTATTTATAAATTAACAAATTATGGAACTCAAATTATATTATCTTTCTAGTTGCAGCACCTGCGCTAGAATAATGAAGGATTTAAAAGTAAATAAATTTCCCTTTAGATTGCAAGACATTAAAAACGAACCTATCACCGCTAAACAAATTGATGCCATGAAAAAATTGGCTGGTTCTTATGAGGCATTATTTAGTCGTGTAGCACTAAAATATCGTTCTATGGGATTGAATAATATGACACTTACCGAAAAAGATTATCGGAAGTACATCCTCGAAGAGTACACATTTTTAAAACGACCGGTTTTTATCATCAACAATCAAATATTTATTGGCAATGCGCCTAAACAAATAGCAGCAGTTGCTGAAGCACTTATTGCGTTGAAGTAAATTTTGGTAACCAACTTGGTAAGGTTTTATATCGCTAGTCGTCAAAGTACTAATATCAATTTGGTAGATATTGAGGAAATGCATACTTTTATTTGATAAAATAATACCATTATGCGTAGAATTATTACTCCTCTTTTCCTTTTATTTGTTTTGACAGGCACACTAATGGGTGCAAATTTCAGCGCGCCAACTGCTGAACCTATTGCTATACAAGGGTTTCCAATGTTGCTCGATGGTGAAGATTGCTATGAAGCAGTCACTGTTACCGAAGGCACTTATACCGCTCCAAACCCCGATTATTGGTATCTGTTTGTGGTGCCTGTAAACGGAACCTATGTTTTTTCGACTTGCGATCTCGGAAATACTTGCGATACCAGACTATATTTATATGATCACTGTATAGGTTTAGTTCCAACTGAACTTGCCGAAGGAACACTAGCTTATAATGACGATTATTGTGGCACGCAGTCGCAAATTACGGCTGTTTTAGCTGCAGAAGATGAAATTTTTATTCGCGTTGGTGATTTGGATGCCGATTGTGCAGGTGAAGCTATTACCTGGTCACTTACTTACGCAGGTTTACCTACAGGTTGTATAGATCCCTATGCTTGTAATTATTCTCCATTGGCTGTTGTTAGTGATGGCTCATGTATTTATCCGGGTAACCCCGATTGTCCGAGTGGACCGGATTTAGTTTTAGATGAAACTTATTTTGATGGAGATATAGGTGCCGGCTGGGGAACAGATTTCCAAATAGGCACTATAAACGCTGATGATGGATATAACGCATGTTATATTGAGGAAGGTTCTTTAACAGGTCCGGGAATGAGAACGATTATTCGCTTCGGCATTAAAATCTGGAATTTTGGTGATGAAGATTATCACATCGGAACTGCCGCAGAAAATCCTTTATTACAGTACGACCCTTGTCACGGCCATACCCATTATGTTGATTATGGCGAATACATGCTTTACGATGAGTCGGGAATTGAATTACCCGTTGGTCACAAAAACGGTTTTGCTGTAATGGACTTATGTGGAATAGGCGGATATACAGGGGCAGATATGGGTATTTCATCAGGATGTTACGATGTTTATGGCATTGGAACAGGTGGTCAATGGATTGATATCACTGATGTTCCTGATGGAACTTATACATTTGTAGCTCGGGTAAACTGGGAAAATCATGCGGATGTTGATGGCAGAGTAGAGGTGAACTTAGCCAATAACTGGCGTTCACGTTGCATGGAAATTACACGCGATGTAGACGGTGTAATCAGCGTAGAAATGGTAGATGATTGTGTGATGTATCTCGATTGTCTTGGTGAAATTTGGGGAACTGCAGAAGTTGACTGCGAAGGCAACTGTAACGGATGGCATCATTTAGGCGATTTAAATGAAGATAGCACTCGTGCGGGTGATGACGTTGATTTATATGTTGCCAATATTTTAGATAATGCTATTATATCTGATATTTGTAATGATGCAAATGCCGACGGTGATATTGATGTAGTTGACGCAGCACTTGTTATGGGTTGCGCAAATGAAGGCGCCGGTTATGTTCATGATGTTGAATTATGCGACTTGCCACAAACTATGTTTAACACTGCCGATACGGTAACATATAGTATTGGAGCAGTGAATGACCCTTTTCATTATCTTGACATTTATAGCTTGAACCCAAGCGCAAGAGTATTAGGCGCTCAGTTTGAAATGGAAGGACTTACAATTGATTCGGTGCAAAATCTTTCACCCGAAACTTTTGGCTACGATTATGAAATAACTTATACCGACGATGAAGTAATTGCTTTAGGTCGCATGGAAGTTCCTTATCAAATTCACTTTGAGCCGATTCCAACATTCCGTATTTATTATTCAACCACTTATCCTGCTGAAATTTGCATTAAGCGATTTACTGCAGCGGTAAACGAAAATTTCGAAGAAGTGGTTACGGCTTTGGATGCAAGCTGTGTAACAATTGATGCTACCGGCGTTCAGTATTATACCTCAAACCCGATGCAGGTTAAAATTCAGCCGAATCCATTTAGCTCAAGCGCTATATTTAATTTCGACAACCCTTCAGGTAACAACTTCATGTTATCGTTAAGCGATATTAATGGCAATACTATTAGAACTTATTCAGTAAATACAGGAACTGTAACTATTGACCGTTCGGAGTTGGCAGCAGGCGTTTACATTTACCGATTAACCGGTGAAAACGGCAGCCAAAGTGGAAAATTTATCATTCAATAAATAACTTTAACCATTATAAAAAGCCCCGACTTAACCTCGGGGCTTTTTTATGCCCATTACCAAATAACACAATTGTGTTCAGATATATTATCTTCGCCCTATGCGTATAGGTTTTGATGCCAAGCGAATATTTCAAAATGCAACCGGATTGGGCAATTACAGTAGGAGTGTAGTTAAAAACCTCGCTGATAAATTTCCTGAAAACGAGTACGTCCTCTTTACGCCCAATGCTCAAAACATATTGCCTTTTAAGGCTGAAAGCAATGTTAGAACCGTAATTGGAAGAGGTTCAGTTTGGCGTAGCTTCGGTATTCGCAGAGATATCGTTAAAAATAAAATAGATGTTTATCACGGCTTGAGCAACGAGCTTCCTTTCAGCATTAATAAAACGGATGCCAAAAGTGTTGTTACTATTCACGATTTAATTTTCGAACATTTTCCACACCATTATCCGGGTGTAGATAGAACATTATATGATGTAAAAAGTAAGTTCGCTGTTAACCATGCCGATATTATTGTTGCCGCAAGCGAAAGCACTAAAAATGATATTGTAAATTACTACCATATTTCGCCGGAACGTATTCAAGTTATTTACCAAAGTTGTGATGATGTGTTTTATCAATCAGATAATGCAGATTTAACTAATTACCATTTGCCGACAGAATTTATTTTATATGTTGGTTCCGTTACCGAAAGAAAGAATTTACTTACCGTATGTAAAGCATATATGCTCATTCCCGATGCACAAAAAATACCTTGTGTAATTATTGGAAATGGAAAAAGGTATGCCGAAGAAGTTAAAAAATTTATTGCTGAACACTATCTCAGTAAATGGTTTGTTTTTCTCGAAAATATACCAACCCCGCATTTACCGGCTTTTTATAGAAAAGCAGCTTGTTTTATTTACCCGAGTTTATACGAAGGCTTTGGAATTCCGGTGTTGGAAGCAATGGTTTGCAATTGTCCGGTTATCACATCTAATGTATCTAGTTTGCCTGAAGTTGGCGGTGATGCAGCAATTTATTTCGACCCGAACAAAGCTGAAGATATAGCAGCTAAATTATTAATGGTGTTGTCTGATTCCAGCCTTAAAAACGACATGATATTGCGCGGGAAATCGCGTTTGCCACTTTTTGAAAAGGAAATGTTGGCTGAGCAAATGATGCAGGTGTATCTAAAATAGTTTTCACACAATTACCATTTAATATATTTAAAGTTCATTATTTTCCGTTAATTGATGGCAAACATGAAGCTATTCACACGAATTATAATACTTATTGTAGTTATTACAATAAGTATCGGTATCTACCTACTTGTTCAATTTCCGTATTTAAGTCCTTGGTATCATAACAAATACAATGCTGCAGCCTATCAAAATGAAGTTGCTAATATTGAAACTATAAGTTACACTGAAACGGAAACCTGTATTTTATCTCGATTCGAGACGTTGTATCCATATTGGTTAGGCACGCGCTGGAATTTTAATGGAACTACTGAAGTGCCCGGAGATGGCAGTATTGCTTGTGGTTATTTTGTTACAACAATGGTGCGCGATATGCATTTTAATATTCCTCGCATCAAATTAGCTCAGTGTGCATCTGAAGAAATGATTAAAGCATTGGTGGAAGCACCTAAAATAAAAAGGTATAACGCAAGTGAAAATGACTTGATGCTGAATTACATCAATAGTAAAGGAAGAAACTTATACATTGTTGGGCTGGATACCCATACCGGTTTTATATTACATGATGGGCAATCAACTTGGTTTATACATAGCAGCGGCGCGTTTCCATTTTGTGTGATAAAGGAAAAGGCTTCGTCGGCAAATGTGCTATTGCAATCGCAGTATAAGGTTTTGGGTAGCCTGAGCGAAAGCACCTTAATTTGGTCGATGTAGTTCCCGATAAGCAAGCGAAAACAATGATTTTACAGCTCAAAAGGGTTTTTATGCTTAGGGGCAAAAAAAATCCCGCCTTTTAGGGGCGGGGTAAGCTTGGGCGGAGAGAGAGGGATTCGAACCCCCGGAGGCTCACACCTCAACGGTTTTCAAGACCGCCGCAATCGACCGCTCTGCCATCTCTCCGAGGGCAAAGATAGATTATCGAAATCACGTTTTAAAATATTTTAAAAAATATCGTATCTTGTTTCACCAACTGTTCATTTAACTACTAAATTTTCTGCTATGGCAACTGTCCACAAAATCCTTGAAAAAAAGGCTAGACCATTGTTTGTCACTTCTCCCGAATCCTCGGTTTATCAAGCAATTCAATCATTAGCGGAGCACAATATAGGTGCCTTAATTGTAAAAGATGGCGATAGGTTTGTCGGCGTTTTTACTGAGCGCGATTATGCACGAAAAATTATTCTGCAGGATAGAAATTCACGCGAAACAACGGTTAAAGATATTATGGATACTGAATGCGAAACGGTTACATCCAATACTTCAATACAAGATTGTATGGAGCTTATGACAAAAAATGGTATCCGATATCTTCCTGTAATTGATAATGGCAGCGTATTAGGCATTATTTCTATCGGTGATGTAGTGAAGTCGATTATTGATGACCAAGCCTACACATTGCAACAAATGGAAAGCTATATCAGCGATTCCAGATAGTTATTACTAGCACTTGCAATGTATTAAGGGATATTAATTTCCTTAAAAAATGCTAAATCAGACTTAAAACTTTGAAATAAGGGCTGCTTTATCGTATTTCGTGGATTCTTAACCACTTACGCTATGAAGCAATACTTATTAATGATAGCCATTTGTTTGGCGATGAACACTTTTGCGCAAAAAAGTGCTAAACAAACAACAACGGTAGCAATTCCTTATGATACAATCATAACCAATGAGTTGAAATTTCGAAATGTTGGTCCTTATCGCGGTGGCCGAAGCACAGCCGTAGTTGGGGATCTTCAAAATGAGCAATTATTTTATTTCGGTGCTACCGGCGGAGGCGTTTGGAAAACAAATGACGGTGGTAACAATTGGAAAAATATATCTGATGGTTACTTCGGTGGTTCTGTCGGCAGTATTGCTATCAGCAAAACTGACCCTGCTATAATTTATGTAGGTATGGGAGAAAATACCATGCGTGGAAACGTAAGCGAAGGTTTCGGTATTTGGAAAAGCGAAAATGGAGGTAGAACATGGAAAAATGTAGGACTAAATGATACGCGACATATTATGCGTATTATTATTCACCCCAAAGATGAAAATGTAATTTATTGCGCGGCATTAGGCCATTTATTTGGTCCGAATACAGAACGTGGTATTTTCAGGTCGAAAAACGGCGGACAAACTTGGGAGAAAATTTTATACGTGAACGAAAATGTTGGTGCATGCGATTTAGTTATTGACCCAACAGACCCGGAAATTATTTTAGCAACATTTTGGAATGTAAAACGAACACCATTCTCACTAGAAAGTGGCGGAATAGGTTCAGGTATTTACAAATCGACAAATGGTGGAAATACTTGGACCGATATTTCGAAAAATAAAGGATTGCCTCAAGATACATTAGGAATAATCGGTATCACCATTTCTGCAAGTAATCCGGAAGTTTATTATGCAGCAATTGAATCAAAAACAGGAGGTATATTCAAAAGTGTTGATGCAGGAAAAACTTGGACAAAAACTTCATCCGACAGCAATTTGCGTCAGCGCGCATGGTATTTTTCTAAAATATTTTGCGACCCGAAAAATGAAAATACCGTTTATGTATTAAATGTTGAATTTTGGAAAAGCACCGATGGTGGAAAAACATTTAATTCGATAAGCACACCACATGGTGATCATCACGATTTATGGATAGACCCGAATAATCCTCAGCGCATGATTATTGGAGATGACGGTGGAGCGCAAGTTTCGTACGATGGCGGTAAAAATTGGAGCACTTATTACAATCAACCAACTTCACAAATTTATAGAGTAAGTACAGATAATGACGTGCCATATCGCATTTATGGTGCACAACAGGATAATTCTTCTTTGCGTATTCGACACCGAAGTAAAGGTGGCCAAATTGATGGTAGTGATTGGGAGCCAACTGCAGGATTTGAAAGTGGATTTATTGTGCCGGATCCTTTAGATAATGATATTGTTTATGGCGGTAATTATTCCGGATTTATTGGCAGTTATAATCATAAAACCGGTGATGCAAGAAATATAACGGTTTGGCCGAATGACCCAATAGGACAAGGAGCAGATGCACAGAAATATAGATTTCAATGGAACTTTCCTTTGTTTTTTTCACCGCATAATCCAAAGCGTTTATACGCTGCCGGCAATGTATTATTTTATACCGAAGATGCCGGAACTACCTGGGTTGCTATTTCGCCCGATTTAACAACAAACGATAAATCGAAACAACAACCAAGCGGTGGTATAATTACAAAAGACAATACCGGTGTTGAAGTATATTGTACCATTTTTGCAGCCGCAGAATCACCCATCGAAAAAGATGTATTGTATGTTGGCAGTGATGATGGATTAGTGCATGTTACACTCGACGGTGGAAAAAATTGGGAGAATATAACACCGGCCGATATGCCAACAGCAATGATGATTAATTGCATTGAAATTGACCCGGTTCAGAAAGGTACAATGTATTTCGCCGGAACAAAATATAAGTCGGATGATTTTGCTCCATATATTTATGTTACCAGCGATTATGGCAAAACTTGGAAAAAAATTACAACGGGTATTGCTGCTAATCATTTCACCAGAACAATTCGCGCAGATAAGGTTACAGCAGGTTTATTATACTGTGGCACTGAATATGGATTATATGTTTCCTATAACAGTGGAAATAATTGGTATCCGTTTCAATTAAACTTGCCAATAGTTCCTATTACAGATATGACAATTAAAAATAATGATTTAATTATTGCAACACAAGGAAGAGGATTTTGGATAATGGATGATTTAACCATCATTCAAAAAATGGAAAACACAACAAGTAAAAAAGGATTTCAAGTTTATGCCGTACGCGATAATTATAGGATTGATGGGTATGTAATTGAAAACCCTGTAAATGCAGGTAAAAATCCAGCCACAGGTGCTGCAATCAATTATTATATCCCACAATTAAAAACTGTGAAAGGTTTAGATTCACTCGCAACGGTTGAGATAACATTTTATGATGAAAAAGGAGAACTGATTAATACCTACGCATCTAATGCAACCGATAAAAAGTATATGATAACACCAAAAGCAGGCTTAAATCAATTTAATTGGAATTATCAATATGAAGGTGCAGTTAATATTGAAGGCATGTTTTTGTGGAATGGCACTCCGGGCGGCCCTATTGCTGCACCGGGTAACTATACTGCAAAAATTAAATATGGCAGCGACAGCATAAGTGTTGCTTTTAATGTGCTTAATGACCCAAATTCAAAGGCTACAGTTGAAGATTATAAGTTACAACACGCCTTTTTAATTGAAGTAAGAGATAAGTTTAATGCAACGCAAAATGCCATTAAAAATATGCAAGCATTGCAAGCGCAAATGGATGCTTATGTTGCAAAATTAGATGCTGCTGCACCTCAACAACTAAAAGATTCAGTAGCATCGGTTAATAAGCAAATTAAAGCAATAATAGATGTATTGTATGAATCGCGCAACAAGAGTAATCAAGATATGCTTAACTACGGTATTAAGTTAAACGATAAAATTGCAGGCGTATACAATGCCACATCTTATGGTAATTTTAAACCATCAACTAATCAGCGTGATGTTTTTAAAGATTTAAGCAAACAAGTTGATGAGCAACTTGCCAAATATGAACAATTAAAAACGGTGCAAATAGATGCGATAAACAAAATGATAACGGGAATGCAGTTGCCTGTAATTATTGCGGAGTAATGCATAAAACAAGAACGTTGTTTTTGTTACTTTATAATTGACATATATAAAACTTAGTATGAAAAAACTATTATTTATTTTGCTGGTAATTGGAATAGCCAAAACAAATTTCGGGCAGGTAGTGAATATTGAAGAAAAAAGAATTAAAACCGATACCGTAGGGTGGGCGGGGAGTGGTGAGGCATCATTGTTTCTGAATAAGAATAATGATTTTGTTTTATCGTTTATTACAGATATTCACTTGCAGTACAAGAATAAAAAGAGTTTATTTTTATTACTCACCGATATTACAACTGTTCAGGTAAACGAGGAGCAGAGTTTTATTAATTCAGGGTTTCAGCATTTTCGGTATAATTATAAAATAAAGGATAAGTTTGTTTGGGAGGCATTTGTGCAAGGGCAATACAATGAACCACTGGCAATCGATTATCGCGTATTGGTTGGAACCGGTCCGCGATTTAAAGTTGTTGGCACAGATAAATTCAGATTGTATTTGGCAGCATTATACATGAATGAAACAGAGCAAAACACAGGGATTGAGTTTGTGCAGAATAATCACCGATTAAGTAGTTATGTTTCATTTACATTAACGCCGAATAAAAATTACTCCATCATTAGTACTACTTATTTCCAACCGCGATTAGATGATTTTAGTGATAACAGAATTTCTACAACGATAGACTTAAAATCGTATCTCACTAAAAAATTGTATCTCAACTTAAATTATAACTTATTAGATGATTCGGCACCTGCAGAGGGAATTGTAAATACTATTTATGAAATGACAGCCGGAATTGGGCTTGAATTTTAAGTTTTTTTTGCATAAAAAAAAGGCTTTATTTGTTCGCAACAAATAAAGCCTTTTGCAATTTAAGCAGTTTATTATTTAGTAGCGTAAAGTATTTCCTTAACAACTTTAATTACTTTAGCAGGATCAGGTAAATATGCATTTACAAGATTAGGTGCATAGTGCATACTTGTATCAGCACCATTCACTCTGCGCACAGGAGCATCCAAATAATCAAATGCATCTTTTTGTAATTGGTAAGCAATTTCTGAACTGATGCCTCCAAATGGCCAGCTTTCATCAACAACAACAATGCGATTTGTTTTTTTAACCGATTCGACAATAGTTTGTATATCGAGCGGACGAATAGTGCGTAAATCGATTACCTCAGCACTGATATTTTCCTTTTCTAACTCTTCAGCAGCTTTTAATGCTACTTTCATCATTTTATTAAACGATACGATAGTAACATCTGTTCCGGCGCGTTTTATTTCAGCTTTGCCAATTGGGATATAGTATTCTTCTTCAGGAACAAATCCCATATCGCTATACATTACTTCGCTTTCCATGAAAATAACAGGGTCATTATCGAGGATGGCAGATTTCAGTAAGCCTTTGGCGTCATAAGGCGTTGAAGGCGAAATAACCTTTAAACCCGGAACGTTGGCATACCAATTTTCGAACATTTGCGAGTGTTGAGCCCCTAATTGGCCTGCTGAACCGGTTGGACCACGGAACACAATTGGGCAATGGAACTGCCCGGCGCTCATTGCAAGCATTTTAGCTGCTGAATTCACAATTTGGTCAATTGGTAACAATGCAAAATTGAAGGTCATAAACTCTATAATTGGACGTAAGCCGTTCATAGCAGCTCCAACGCCAATGCCTGCAAACCCAAGCTCAGCAATAGGTGTGTCGATTACACGCTTTTCACCGAATTCATCGAGCATGCCCTGACTAACCTTATAAGCACCATTGTAAACGGCAACTTCTTCACCCATTAGAAAAATATTGCTGTCTTTGCGCATTTCTTCATTCATGGCCTCACGCAAAGCCTCACGGTATCTAATTTCTCGCATCGTATTACCTTAATTTTCCGCAAAAATAGGAAATGTTCGCCCATAACCCCAACCGTAAAGTAAAATATCCCTACAAAAGCTAACATGCATGTGTTGCTGTGATTTTGGAGAAGAGTTTTTCAGTAAATAATTAGAATCCGTATTTTTGCGTCCGAATCATGCTGTTAAACAAGAAAATCGTGGTGGTTTTGCCCGCCTACAACGCCGGAAAAACCCTTCCGCAAACATATGCTGAAATACCTATGGACATTGTGGACGAGGTTGTATTAGTAGATGATGCCAGTAAAGACGATACTATTGCCGTTGCCAAGAGCATTGGTATTAAGCACATCATTGCCCATGAGCAAAATAAAGGGTATGGCGGAAATCAGAAGTCATGTTATAATAAAGCATTGGAATTAGGTGGTGATATTGTGATTATGCTCCATCCCGATTATCAATACACGCCAAAGCTTATTACCAGTATGGCAAATATTATTGCGCAAAACCTTTATCCGGTAGTTTTGGCTTCACGCATTTTAGGTCGCGGCGCATTAAAAGGCGGTATGCCTTTGTATAAATATTTTTTTAATAGACTTTTAACTTTTTCACAAAATGTTTTAATGAGACAAAAGTTATCAGAATACCATACCGGCTATCGTGCTTTTTCAAGCGATGTATTAAGAAACATTAATTACAAAGCAAATTCCGACGACTTCGTTTTTGACAATCAGATGATTGCACAAATATTTTTTAATGGATTTGAAATTGCTGAAGTTACTTGTCCCACCAAATACTTCGACGAAGCATCATCTATTAATTTTAAACGCTCCGTAATTTATGGTTTAGGCGTTTTACGCACATCTTGCGAATACCGAATTCAAAAATGGGGGTTGAGTAATTTCGCCTATCTGAAAAAAATGGTTTAAGCTTAAATTTGATTTATTGTATTTAGATTGAATAGCGTTTATGCGGCTACTGACTTCCGCACTTTTTAAATTCTCGGGCTACAACCTTTGATTTTATTAAGTCGATTTTTTGTTTTGGGTGTTAAATTGCTGAAGTCAGGAGAAGTTGATTCCTTTAAAAAAAGTAGGTGAAAATGGGGATTCTTTTTTCAATAAAAAAAACCGACTCGGCCGTAAGGCTCTGACGGGGATCCCCATGAAAACACGAAATCTTTATTACCTGAGATATATGCGCTTTAAGAGGTTCTGCTAATGAGTGTTAGTAAATAAATTTATATTGTAGTCCGGCATTAAATGAAAGTGTAGGAACACTTGATTCATAAATTCTAAATATAGAACTCATACTAACTCCAATGTTCTTCCATATCGCAAAATCAAAGTCAATAATACAATTTATTCCAAAATCAACATCATTTGTTGAATTAATAAAACATTCAAACCAACCGCCTGAAGTATAATGGCAATCATAAAAAAAAGATTCATTTCGTTTCCTAACACTTGGCCCGATTGCAAATCCTAAATTTAATACCGAATCCTGAGTAAATAAAGGAATTAAATTAATTGACGCATCTAATCCCCACATATATCTGGTATATATCTCTGGCGGATCGCCAAACTGACTGATCACATGGTATTCAAATGGCCAATATTGTTTAATACAAGAATAAGTAATGTAGTAATCAAAATTAGAGTTGATTATATGACGAACCTGAGCGTGCAAGTTGGGTTGTTCATATTTATCTGTTTTTGACACAAAATGTTTACTTAATCCAACCTCTGTTATAATGCTTTGGCTTTTCAATCCACTAGTAGAAAGTATCCCGCTTAAAATTATTAAAAAACAATTTTTCATTTTTATTCTATGAATAATTTAAATAACACATTTTGAGTCTCATCGGTTATAGTTAAATAATATAACCCTGAAGGTAAATCTTTCACATTCAAAAGATAATCGTCTGAGCTTAAAAATCCTTCCAATATCTCATTGCTGAGACTATTAAACACAGTAAAATGAAGGTTGGGTTTAAAATTATCAGATTTTATTAGTAGATAATCTGAAGCAGGGTTTGGGAATACTTGAAAATCTCCTAATTCTAATTTCCCATCTTCAAACCTACATAATGGAGGACAACCTTCTGGAATACAGTCTTCAAAATCATATATATGATTATCTATATCCGGGCCAAATGCGGTAGTGACGGTAGCCGAAATGGTTTGCGTGCTTGCATTATTGACATGCGTGATTGTGCAGATGGAGTTTCCTGTCCCACTTAACGTATAAGACCATCCACTCGGGACAGTCCATGAAACCGTTGATGTTGCTGGTAAAAATTGTGCTGTGAATACTATATCAAATTCATTAATTTCTTCCTCACAATATGCAGGTGGAGCTTCTATCACAACACATGCAGCACCATTTCTAATACTTGGGCCAACACCAATTGCTGCAAAGGCTCTTGCAACTTGTCTTGCCTGAACTGAACATTCCCCGAACATATCTACTGCAGCGTTAATAAATCCGGTTCTTGCAGTTGAATATGTTGCATCATTATCTATGTAGTGATTTTCTATTACACTGTAAGCAATTTGAATTGCGTCTTCTGGACCAATCGCAGTAACCGTGATGTTACTTGCAGGATGTGTTCCCCCGTTTGCAAGTAGAAAGAACATCTTTCTTATGGGGCCTGAATTTGTTCCTGTATTTGGGGTTGTTGAGAAATCCCATAAATCCCCTTCGTAGGTATCAGGATCACCTAATAATGTTGGATCATCCATTCTTCTATCTATGTTCTCATCTTCTCCCAATAAGTAATCATATGGGTCGCCAGTTATATATTGCTCTACATAATTTGCAAACATATCTGCAAATCCTTCATTTAGACTAGCCGCCTCGGCATTCCCGTCTAACCAGTCAAGTTCTGAATTGATAAATAAATGAGAGTATTCATGACCAATAACATCAGTTATCGCCATACTACCCTCAGTTATAGGATGGTATCCTATATATAAGTAAGCAATATCTGAAAGTGATGGACCATTATAGTCAGCAAACGCAACTACACCATCAATTTCGGATATTACCCGCAGTTTTTGATTACCATCACCATCCCACCCTGGCCTGTCGAAATTATCCTGAAAACAATCATGCGTTTCTTCAACTAGCCAATGAGTTGTGGCACTTTCTATTTCGGTTGTTCCCCACCATGGATCATCTCCCCCATCATGTCCATTGGATTCGTCTGTATTAGCCCAGTTCAAAGAGCCACTTCCGTCATATTTTTTTGTATGAATTCCACCACCACGTTCACAGTCTTCTAGTGTAAAAATTGTGCCGAAAATACCTTGCTGACGTGCATCAAAACTTCTTTCTCCATAATGTGTATTTCCAGACCCCACAACCCCATTACAAAAATTCCTTCTATCCCTCATTTTTAGTAAACTCCCATCTTGTGCATTTATAAAAATTACAATTGTGTTGTATTCGGGTTCAAGTGAAGTAATAGTAAATTTCCAAGCTAGATGATAAATTGAATCTTTAACACTGTATCCCTTCGAAATAACAAGTTCACCAATTGGAAAATAGGAAGCTTCGACACTCTCTAAATCAAAGTGTAACTGAGCTTCCATTATAGAGTCTTCCCAAGCATACAAGTCAGCATTAATTATATTTAGGCTTATTTCTAAAGCTTCACCCTCACTCACTGTAGGATTAATTTCAAGGGTAAGGTTTTTCCCGAAATTCCCATTTATTTTATTAATTACACCTCCATTTTTATGTGTGGAAATCATTGAACCATCTACTGGAATACCCTTATACATTTGAGCATAGAGGGTATGAGTCAAACCCATCTTGTCTGTTTGGTTTTCAACTAAAGTAATTTCATCATATTCCGTCAATTCAAAGTCTGATTTGAAAGTTGAAAATACATTTGTTGAAAGATTGCTATCAAGACCGTTATTGAAATAATACCAACTGTCTTCCTGCCAATAGCCTTCAATTTCTGTAAAATTTTCCGGAATATCAGATTCAGTTTCAATTACCTGACCATATGATGAATTTGTCAGTTCACAAAAAGAAATTGTTAAAAGAAACATGAAAATGTGATTCCTGTTTCTTAAAAAATAAAGGTTCATTGTAGTTTTCATCGTAAAATTCGTTTAGTAGTTGTTTGAAAAGAATTTTGTTTAATTTTTATAACCAAGTTTTATGTGTAAAATTTGCATAACTATTTGAAGCTTCACTATTTAAAGGAACATCAAAATAATAGACGCAAAGCCTATGTCATTGGTTGCCTCAATAAAATCACCAATTAGCGAAGCCCTTCAATTTCTCCTGACTTCCGCACTTTTTACATTCTCGGGCTACAACCTTTGATTTTATTGAGTCGATATTTTGTTTTGAGTGTTAATTTTGGTGTTTTACCTTTGTTTAGTGTTTATTCGCAAGCTCAAATCACCAAATAGACGTACCTATATTCAGGTTGTAGTTAGGAGCTATGGGCGGTATGAGGTGAAAAAGAGCTTTGGTTCATTTACATCAAAATCGCAAGAGACACTATTAGTGGCCGAGCTCAGCATGGATTGGCAGACATCATGGATTAGGGGATTTGATTTTACAAATACCGATGCACAAATAGAAAAGCTTTTTGAGTCAATAGTTGCAATGAAAAGAGTCAGTTATGATTTGTTGTTGGGAGCAATTTTTGATGAGATAGGATTTAATGCGATTGATGATAAATTTTTTAAAGTACTCGTATTAGTAATGTTAGCCTTTCCAAGTAGCAAATTAAAGACTACAGAATACTTGTTTCGATATAAACAAATTGATTGGCGTGAAGATTAATTGTGTCATTATTTAGACAAGCAGTATCAAAGCCAAAAGGAACAAGCACAACAAATTAGCTATATTCATACTTTAAATTTACTAAACAAGAATATTAGAGTAGTATTTTATTATGTAGCAACATTGTATTTTGAGATAAACGACAAAGATGAACTACGTAAAACAGGTTTTAGTAAGGAAGGGAAGAACCAGAATCCTCAGATTGTTTTAGGTTTATTACTTAGTCGTTATGGCTACCCTTTAGCTTATGAAATCTTTGCAGGGAAAAAGTTTGAGGGTCAAACGATGTTGCCGATAGTAGATGCCTTCAAACAAAAATACAATATAGAACAACTTGTCATAATATTAGATAGTGGGTTGCATTCAAATACGAACGTAGAGGAGTTGATTACCTAAAGGTATGAATTTATTATAATAGCGAGGATCAAAAATGAAACTCGGTTGATTAAGGAAAGCATCATGCAACTAAGTTTAAAAAATGGAGAAAGTGCAATAGTAAAAAAAGGCGCATTAAAGCTAATCATCAGTTATTCTGATGATCGAGCAAAGAAGGATAGATACAATCGAGAGAAAGTGCTTTAAAAATTGGAAAAACAGATAAAAAAGGGACGTTTAACTAAAACAAACATTAATAATCGCAGATACAAAAAGTTTTTAAAATTAAAGGGTGATATATCAGTAAGTATAGATAAGAATAAAATCGAACAGGATGAACGATAGGATGGTCTTAAAGTTTATATTTCAAATGCAAAGCTTATTAAGATAAAATTTTAGAAAGCGGCCAGTATTTATGGCAAATAGGACAGGCATTTAGAATTGCAAAAACTGATTTAAAAATCAGGCCGGTTTACCATTGATTGTAACGAAGAATTGAAGCACATATTTGTATTTCATTCGTTGCTTATAAAGTTTATAAGGAGTCAGAACGTCAACTTAAGGATAAGAAAGTTTGCCGCTTAGCCCACATAAAGCAAATGAAATTGCTGAAAATATAATAGAAATAACAACAAAGCTGCCTCAAAGCGGTATAACTAAGACCAGCAACCTTATTTTATCAGCGAAACAGGTGCTTTTGGGTCAGCTTTTAATTTTAGGTGTTAAAATGCGGAAGTCAGGGAAAAATGGTTTAAGCTTAAATTTGATTTATTGTATTTAAATTGAACAGCTTTTATGCGACTTTCTTTTTTTGAAAAACAGTCAGCAACGATTGCTCATGCCATTGTTTATTTTTAAACAGTGGTGTGATAATTAATCCGTAGTATAATATTGTTCCAAATACAATTCCGCAAAGCGAGCCTACCCAAACATCAATTAAAAAATGCTGAAACAGGTAAACTCTGGAAACTGCTACCAAGAATGCAATTAAAAAAAACAGGATTGTATTTTTTTTGTCTTTCATAAAGAATGTAAACAAAAGCATCATTGTAAATGCTGCAGCAGCGTGACCTGAAGGGAAGCTATGATTGGCATATAAATCAATGCCATCTACCCAATTTAAATCTTGTCCCTCAAAAACGCGTGATGGACGAGGTTCATCGTAAAATTTTTTCAATAGTGAGACAAAAAATGCAGATGTAAATGACACCAAACTCATAATAATACCAAACCGAAATTTTACAAAAAATAATAGGAAGCAAATAATCGCCAGTATAATGCCATCGCCGCCCCAAGTGATATAGCGAAAGAAAACATCTAAAACAGGATTGTGTATATTGTTAAGCGCAAGTGAAGCAGCTTCTCTGCTGTTAATGGCAATATAAATGCCTGTTAATGCAAACCAAAAAAGCCAAACTTGGTAAAAAGTTTTATTTTGTTGAATCAGGCTTTTCATTTTGCTTTTTATGGATAAGGAAATATTTCAATTTTAATAATTGGTTATAATACCATTCGCCATCAATAATTGGCGCATCATTTTTTGCTTTTATAGTGAGAAGAATGCTGAATGGTGCAACAATAAATATAGAAAGCCACATGCCCCAAAATGGTGTTAGAATCATTTGCTCTGCTAATTTTTCGCCAACAATATTCATGATATAATAAAATATAAAAATAAATATCGACAATAATACAGGCAGTCCGAATCCGCCTTTTCTGATAATGGATCCAAGCGGTGCGCCAATAAATACAAACAATAAACAAGCCATTGAAAGTGTGAATTTCCTGTGCCATTCAATTTCGTGCTCTCTGATTTTTGTCTCCGTATTTTTTAAACGTTGCACAACTTGGTTACTGTATCCTGCCAAACTCCTGGTTGTTGTCATTCCTTTTTTAATAACTGCATATCGCTCTGTAAGCGGAATTTCCTCTAAAAAAGTGGTTGACTTAATATTTTTAGTAATCGCATCAAAATGCACTGAACTATCGCGACCTAGTATATAATTCATTTTCATGGATGGCACTAACGTAGAACGCTGTCGGTCGGTATAAATACCTAAGGAATCGATGGCATTTTCTAATTGTTGAATGTTCAACATTTTGTAGTGATTCTGATAAAGTTCTTCACTGGTATGTGTCATTTGGAATCCGGATAGGTCGATAGATTTTTCCCATTCCGAAAAATTCATACGCATGTGCTCACGTGATTTTCTGCTTCGGTTGTCTGCCTCCAGCTCTTCATATTGCTTGCCGTTTTTCAAGGTAAACAGCAAACTTTGATGATCGGCAGTGGTTTGCATTTTTCCGCTTTCGGCAATCAATACATTATCATTCGATTTATCAAGTTCTTCGTAAATGGTTACTTCTTTAATCGTTATATTATCTTCACTTTTATCACCAATAATAATGGAGTAACCTTCAATTTCATTGTAAAACTCGTTTGGTTTAATGTTTAATGCGGGTTTTTGTTTGGTGATATCAACCAGTGTTACAACAAATTTCAAATACGCCGAGGGAAGAATATAATTATTAAAATAAAATGCACCAACTGCAATAAATACACCAATTACTATCGTGCTGCGCATGAAGGTAAACATTGAAATGCCGGCACTTTTAAGCGCAGCCAATTCGAAGCGTTCGCCTAAATTACCGTATGTCATGATACAAGCGAGCAAAACAGCAATCGGAAGCGAAAGCGGAACCATATTTGCCGATGCATAAAACAACAATTTTGCGATAATCCACCATTCTAATCCTTTACCAACAAGATCTTCAATATATTTCCAAAGAAATATCATCAAAAAGATTACCAATGCGATAAAAAATGAGATGAAGAATGGTCCCAGAAACGATTTTATGATATATTTGTCAATCTTGTTCATGTATGCCTAACCAACTTCATTTTAATGATGCCGAAATTTCCTTGTTGTATGACGCAGCATTGTTTGAACGTAAACGCATTGTCAATCAAAAAATTTTCTCCCATTTCGAAAACATCCGATTAAGCCTCAAAGATACTTCTCTGCACAAACAATTTCCTTTTCCGGCCGGTGTTGATGTAATTGGTGGAAAAATTTCACAAGGTGAAAACTATCTTGGTTGCCCATGGGTAATGCTCGATTTTCCAAAGATGTTCAATAAAGATGCCATGTTTGCCTTTAGAACCATGTTTTGGTATGGACATTACCTGAGTGCATCATTTTTGTGTTCGGGAGCCCACGCCGTAACTTTTTTGCCAAATTTGATACGCGGAATGCATCTTTTACCTCCCCAAACCTACTTTTCATTGCATCCTGACCCTTGGTTTCATGCAATCGAACCGAGTGGGTCTATGTTGATTACATCGCTTTCGCCAACGCTAATTACAGCACATGTAAACGAGCATGGTTACTTTAAATTATCGAGAAAATGGACGGGAACCGACTTCAATTTAATGGGGAAAGAGGTAGTTATGCAATACGAAAAGGTATTAACTGCACTTTTATGATGCCCCGATGCGCTTAATCAAGTTGTGAATTTGGGCATCCCACAATCTTTTTTGAGCATCCATTTCTTTATCGTCGGCAAAATCGGTTACAAATAGAATTGTGTCGTTGGTAATTTCGGTTTTGTCGATTCTAAATTCAAAATATTCATCATCATCCTGGTATTCCCAGCGAAAACGAATGTATTCATCATCCTCATCGCTAAGTAATTCAGCCATTTCTGTCTCACCGTTCCAAGTAAAATAAAAGGTGTTGCCTTCATTGTCGACCGTGTCAGCAAACCATTGTTGTAGGCCTGTAGCAGTGATAAGACAGTTATAAAGCACCAGGGGACTGGATTTAATGATATATTCTATTGTATATTTTTTCCTTTTTGCCATGATACCGGTAACCACAATAATTGGGCTATAATGTTGCAAGTATAACATAATTTCAAAGGATACAAAATTTTTAACAAAGTTTTTTTGGGGATAGTTGTGAAACCCCTTGAATTATGGGGTTGAATAAACATGAGGAAACTGTTTTTGTTGAATTGTAGATTACCTCTGCTGCCCATTCATTACCTTTGCAGACTGAAAAACTAACCTTTAAACTTTATTACTTCATTATGAACAACAATTATGAATTAAAGCTCAGAGAGTGGAACCTCAAAGAAAAGGCTGCAGTAGAGTTAAGCAGCATTGCTACACATCTGTGGTTCGACAAATCTGTTGAACTAATCATTTTCCGTCGCCAATTGGTTGATGCCCGTGCCAGTGAGATTTTAAACAATCACTTGTATGCGCAGCGTTTTCTTAATCGCCCGCTTACCATCGAAATTACTTTGATGTTAACAAAAGCTTTAGATCAATTGGATTTAGCTCCTAGCCGAATCGATATGGGTCGTTTAGGCAGCGAATGGTTGTCGGAAGGTTCAAATTATGCGAATGAGCTCGAATTTGTAAAAGATAAAATGAAAGATTTTATTGGGCAAGACAAATTTGTGCTAAAGCCTAAAGATGTTGTTTTATATGGTTTTGGCCGAATTGGGCGTATTGCAGCAAGAATAATTATAAATGAAGCAGGCAAAGGAGAGCAATTGCGTTTGAGAGCTATTGTAACACGTTCAAATACAGATGAGGATATTATAAAACGTGCAAGTTTGTTGCGTCGCGATTCTATTCACGGGAAATTCCGCGGAACAATTGTTGAAGATTTAGAAAATAAAGCATTGATTATTAACGGACATACCGTTTACATGATTGCTGCCGATAAGCCTGAAAATATTGATTATACAACTTACGGCATTAACGATGCATTGATTATTGATAATACAGGTGTTGCACGTGAGCGTGAAAAATTAATGAAACATCTTGATGGAAAAGGTGTTAGCCATGTATTACTAACGGCGCCGGGTAAAGGTGATATTCCAAATATTGTTCATGGTATTAATCATGAAAATTTTGACCCTGCTACAGAAAAAATATTTTCTGCGGCAAGTTGCACAACAAACGCTGTAGTGCCTATTTTATATACCATGGAAAAAATGTTTGGTATTAATCACGGACATCTTGAAACGGTACACAGTTATACTAACGATCAAAACTTGCTCGATAATTACCACAAAAAATCGCGCAGAGGAAGATCCGCTCCAATGAACATGGTAATTACCGAAACAGGTGCCGCAGGTGCAGTTGCCAAAGTGCTTCCCGATTTAGGCGGAAAGTTTACAGGAAATGCCATTCGCGTTCCTACGCCGGATGTTTCGTTGGCTATTATTAATTTGAATTTAAAGAAAAGTGTTTCTATCGAAGAAGTAAACAAAGTTTTGAGAGAAGCTGCATCATTTGGTCAATTAGTTGAACAAATCGATTACAGCATCAGCCTCGAAATTGTGAGCAGCGATTGTATCGGCAACAGCCATTGTGCAATTGTTGATGCTCCTGCAACTATTGTTTCTAAAGATGGTAATAGTGTTGTATTATATTGCTGGTATGATAATGAGTTTGGTTACACTAAACAGGTAGTTCGTTTATCGAAATATCTTGCAGGTGTTATTCGTCTTCGTTATTATTAATCTGTTTGAAATTTTTATCGGTAAATATCGATTGGGTATTTACCGATTATTTATATTTAATTCATTTTGCTTATTTGCATTTAAAGTATGTTCGAAAATTTAACCGACCGATTAGAAGGCGCCTTTAAAAGTCTGAAAGGACAAGGCAAAATTTCTGAAATTAACATTGCGACTACCGTAAAGGAAATTCGCCGTGCGTTGGTAGAAGCCGACGTTAATTATAAAATTGCGAAGGAATTTACCGATACCGTAAAAGATAAGGCGCTGGGCCAACAGGTACTAACTGCAGTTTCGCCGGGTCAATTAATGGTGAAAATTGTGCAGGATGAACTTGCTTCATTAATGGGTGGCGAGCAAGCTGACATCAATATAAAAGGCACACCTGCAATTATTTTAATTGCCGGTTTACAAGGTTCGGGAAAAACTACATTCAGCGCCAAATTAGCCAATTATGTAAAGTCGAAACTTGGTCGAAATCCGATGATTGTTGCCTGCGACATTTATCGTCCTGCCGCTATTACTCAATTGCAAGTTTTGGGTGAGCAAATTGGCGTGCATGTTTATGCTGACCCTGAAAATAAAGACGCTGTAGATATTGCAAAAAAAGCAATCAACTATGCTAAGATGAACAACCACAATGTTGTAATTGTGGATACTGCAGGTCGCTTAGCAGTTGATGAAATGATGATGGATGAAATTGCAAAAATTAAAGCTGCACTCAATCCATCAGAAACATTGTTTGTGGTAGATAGCATGACCGGTCAAGATGCCGTAAATACTGCAAAAGCATTTAACGACCGATTAAATTTTGATGGCGTTGTATTAACAAAATTAGATGGAGATACACGCGGTGGTGCTGCGCTATCAATTAAATATATAGTTCAGAAGCCTATTAAATTTGTTAGTCGCGGCGAGAAAATGGATACGTTGGAATTGTTTTATCCGGACAGAATGGCGCAGCGTATTTTGGGAATGGGTGATATTGTTTCATTTGTTGAAAAAGCGCAAGAGCAATTTGACCAGGAAAAGGCAGATGAATTGCAACGTAAAATCAGAAAAAATCAATTTGATTTTGAAGATTTTTTACAGCAGTTGAAGCAGATTAAAAAAATGGGTAACATGAAAGATTTGCTTGGGATGATTCCCGGTGTTGGCAAGCAAATTAAAGATATGGATATAGATGAGAAGCAATTTTCGAAATTGGAAGCCATGATTTTAAGCATGACTCCTGACGAAAGAGGCAATCCCGATATCATGACCGGTTCACGCAGACAGCGCATTGCAGCCGGCAGTGGCAGCACGATACAAGATGTAAATCAATTTATGAAGCAATTTGAAGAAATGCGTAAAATGATGAAAATGATGAATAAAATGGGCGGCGGCGCAAAGGCAGCTCGTGCATTAGGCGGAATGATGGGGAGGAAGTAAATACATCGAATTTTTTTAAAGCCGATGAAATTTGTTATCGGCTTTTTAGTTGGGTGAAAAAAGCGAAATTTATTCCTTGTACCAAGGCCACAACTCCTTAAAATTATCGAAGTCTTTTGTATAATACAAACCTACACCGGTTTTAACATCATTCTTTGCAATAATGGCATCGTATTCCGATAAACGGAAGGCCTTTACACGCACACGACCATCAGGGGTAATTAAATATTCAACTTCAAAGTCACCCGCAATATTGGTTGCAGATCCTGTAGCTCCGGTCGCAAAATCGTAATAAGTGGTACCAACTTTTATAATAAGGTTGTCATTAATTTCCTGCTGCACTTTTAAATCAAATTGCTTGCCTTGTTCGTTGGTGTAATTGTACGTGCCGTTTTGAATATTATCATAACCAATGTCAATCTCTGTATCCTTTAAAAAGTCGTTTAAAACACTTTGGAAATAGGTAGTGAGTTGACCTGATACGAAATCATTTAATGTGCTGTTAGTAGTTGTGCCTACAGCATTAAATGTTGTTAAATCTTGTGGTAAAAACGATTTTGAAATTAGCAATCCGAAAACCTGTTTATTTAATTCATTTTTATCAGCTTTAACTTGTTGTAAGCGACGCTGGAAGTCAGTATTGTTAGTTGCGGAACCTTCAGCAACTTCTAAATCGAAATCTATTTGCGGTGATTCTAATATGCCTGTTATTCTAATTAAAACATCCATGTCTACTTTTTCTTTTGTATCGGTAGATGTTAATGAACTTACGTCAATATCTTTTGCCAAGTATCTTGCAGTTAAATCTAGCTTTGCGTTATAAGGGCTTCCACTAAATTCGATGCTGCTGCCCGGCACAACTTCGAACGGCCTTGGAAATAATCCTTGAAAAGAGAAGTCGTATCTACCTTCTGTAATACGATAGGTACCTGTCATATCTACTTTTCCTAATGAATTTGCTTTAATATTTAGCACGCCAAATCCTTTACCGGTTAAGTATTCCGTTCCTTCGCTGTTAATTAATATTTTTATTTCGGCATCGGGTGTGGCGTTTAGTTTTAAATCAACGTCAACAATGTCTAGATTTAATTCGTCATTAATATTTTTTATTGCCGATGAATCTTGTCTGTTTACAAAACGAATGAAGTCATGTCGCTTTATACTTCCTGAACCATAAATCGGTAAATTAACTACTGTGCCGGTATGCGGTGTGGTATTAACGGCAATAGTAAGTGCATCTAGCCTTCCGGTAATATTAGCATCAACTTGACCAACTGCATATCCAAAAAAATCGGGATTTTGCTTGGAGTCTGTTTCCATCAAAATTAAATTATTCGACTTTAAGCGCAGTTCTCTGAAATTCCAAGCCTCAAAATTGCTATAAGTAATATTTCCTTTTAAAGTTGCTTGGTTATTTAATCGGTCAGTTACAATTGTTTCGGGTAATACGATGTCATTTTTGCTTAGATTCACATCAATTTGGTTAAAATAATAATGTGTACCCATATAATCGATAGTCATTCCACCATCTTTTATATTTAAAGCTCCTTCCATTTGAGGCCGCTTTGCCGGTCCTTTAATATTCAAACTGCCGTAAACATCACCATCTATTTCGGATAATATGCCTGTTAGAAACGGTTCAATAATCATTAATTTTGTTTTACGGAATTCAGCAGTCATAATAATACTATCTTCATCATCGCCTTCACCAATAACATAATATCCATCAGTTGTAAATCCATTATCGCCAATCAACGATGAATTAAATTTCAATCGTTGGGTCGGTTGTATCATAGAGGTGTTTAGCTTCAGGTTTCCGAGCAAAACATTATTAAGTGTCAAGCCTCTTATTTCTGCTCCACCAAGAATACTCGGTTTACCTAAAATATTGCCTATGCTATAAGTTGCATCTAATACACCACTAACATTTTCTCCCGGTAAAACATATTGCTCAACAAAAGCACCAATTGGCAAATTTCTGATATTCAGTTTTAATATAGACGTGTAAATTGGGTCAGGTGCACTGCTTAAACTAATAACTTTATTACCACTGCTTAAAGTAAAGTTTTGAGCAACAATATTATTATTTACATACTCCAATGAGTTGTTAGCCAGGATATCCCATTTTTCAGATTCAAAATAAATTTCAGATGGCAATATATTAAATCCAATGAGTGAATCAGCAAATGCAACTTCGCCATTCAGGTTTATGCGATTAGGGTCAACATCTTTTCCTATTTTTAAATTATAAGCTAATTTATTTTGCGCAAAGTTGCCTTCTGTGCGCACTACCGGAATTTTTATGTCGCCATTAATCGTACTATTATTTATTTTACTGAAAAATTCGAGCGTATTATTGGCAGTTCTGGCTTCAACCAAAATAGTGTCTAATAATATATTTTTATAGCTTACTTGGTCTGCGCGCAATCGGGTATTAAATTCATTAAGTTGCGTATTGAAATTACCGCTAACCGTCAAGTTGCGAACAACTTGTATATCCGGATAAAATATAGCTAGCAGCCTATCCGCGTTTTTTACTTTTATGCTGTATGTTGCTATTTGCGGCGCTGATGTAGTACCGGGGTTTCCGTTAGTATAATGATCAACTACACCTTTTATGGCTTCCGGTAATAAACTCAAGCTATAATTACCTTCAATTGTAAAATCAATAAGGCTGGAATTTGCTGTAATATATTTCTTCCCCATCGTATCCGATGCAACTATGCTTATTGTATCTAAACGGTAAATGTATATATCGCGAATTAATAATAAGTCACCAAATTGAATATCTCCAATCATGTTATCCAAATTTGTTCCTGCGGCATTCATGGTTGCATTTGCACTAAACACAATTGGCTCCGGATAAAAATTTAATTGCTTTAAATTGGCTCTGCTTATATTTGTGGTGAAATCAAAATCAGGAATACTGTCGCGCATATTAATTATACCATTAAAATTCATAACAATATTCGGATCGTCGATAATAAAATTCCCTTCAAAGAAATCATTTTCCAATAATCCGTCTACTTTAATATTCTGATATTTATATTTGTTAAAGTCGATTGAATTGATAGTGGCATCTAAATCGAACGTAGAAGTGTTGTTTGGACCGATGCTGCCATCAATGGTTGCTGTCATGCTAACTTCACCAACTAAATCCGGTTGTCCGGAAATTACGCCTATGTTTAATGCAGTGGTAGTTAAAGCTCCTTTAAAGCTGGAAGTTTTTGTTTTGGGATTGTATTGAAAGTTAACATCGGTATATACGCCACCTTGATCTGTATTAATATTGCCAAACGAAACCAAATCATATGCGAATCCTGTAACGCGCCCGGTATAATTTATGGTTCCTAATTTCAAAATGCTTTCGGGTAATTTGCCTGCGCCAATAATGTCTTCTAAGGCATATGTATTTACATAAAGTGGTTCAAGTTCCATGTCGATAAATAATTCATCAACATTTGGAAGTCCTTTAATATCTATTGATCCCTTTATACCACCTGTGTTGTTTACTTTGGCATCAAAGTCTCGCGCTTTAAGGTTATCCAGCTTACCATAAACGCGACCGCTTAAATTTAAGGTTACATCATATTTGCTTAAGCTTGGAGCAAAAAACGAAATATCTTTATTGGAGATAGTGCTGTTTTTAAAGTTACTGTTCATGCGCACATCCGTTTCAAATCTTTCGAAATCGTTTAATGTTGTAAAAGTGAAAGCAAATTGATCAAGTATGCGCGAATTAGGTGTTGAGATTAATAAATTATTCAATGTAATTTCATAGGGAGAAAAAAGAACATTGGCTTGCAATGTATCTAATTTAAATCCGGATTTATCTTGAAGCGATAAATGATTGATGGTATTTAAAATAGTATCGCCGGAATAAATAACATCACTAAAATCAATATTAAGATTGGTAATGCCGAGGTCGCTGAAATTTATACCGGTTGTAGTTGAGGTTGAGTTTACATCTTTAAAATTGAATGCACAATCTGTTAAAAGTAATTGAGTTGTTTCTAATGTCCAGTCGCCCATGGCGATGTGAATAGTATCCCAACTTTGCTCATGGGTTGATGGAATTGTATCGAGTAATGCGGTTAAATTGAAATACGTTTTATCAAATGCTACTTTTTCAAATGCGAGCACATGATTGTTTAAGTCAAGTGTGTTTATTAATATTTCAGCCTCACCAATATACGCCTCCATTTTTGTTGCGGCTACTTCATTTACATTTATGAATTTGGTATTACTGATGCTAATTTTGTTGAGTTTCAGTTCCAATAGTTTGCCGCTGCCTGTTGATGTTGATTGAGTTGTATCAGGTGGACCACCAAAAACTGCTGACAAAAAAGCAAAGTTATAAGCTGAATCGGGGAGGGTTCGGTTAACGAAAATGTAGGTGTCGCTTAGTGAAATATTTTTCAAGCGCACACTTGGCGTAAATGGATTGAAAGAACCAATATTTACCTCAAACTTTCCTGCGTATAGCAGTGTGTCATTTGCTTTGTCTTCAATGTACAATCCTTCGATAATAATATGATCCAAAATATCGATGCTAACACCTTCAATAGTAACCTTGGTTTGTAACTTTTCGCTTAACCAGGCCGTTGATTTAGCCGCAATATAATTTTGAACACTTGGCACCCTTAGAAGCAGAAATACAACTATCGAGATGCCAATCAACCCCCAAAAAATGATAAGTGACGCCCTCCTGATGAAGGAATAAATTCTCCAATATTTAAATAGTTGATGCACCTACGCTTTTTGCTGCTTATTTTTACGGGGTTAAATTACGAACATTGTATGCCTATTACAATTCTGGGAATTGAGTCAAGTTGTGATGAAACCGGTGCTGCTGTATTGATTGATGGACAAATTGTTGCAAATTGTGTTGCTAATCAATCAATTCATCAACTTTACGGTGGTGTTGTGCCGGAACTCGCTTCCCGTGCACATCAAGCAAATATTGTTCCTGTTGTTGAAATTGCACTAAAGGAAGCAGGAATTTCGCTGAAACAGTTGAGTTCAATTGCATTTACGCAAGGTCCGGGACTCCTTGGCGCACTGATGGTTGGTGCGGGATACGCTAAAG
>JANMLV010000046.1:0-3718 GCA_031372705.1 Bacteroidota bacterium
TATAATACCATGAATGAAATTGCAGTTAAAAAATTAGTATTTTGAAAAAAATACTCTTGAAAGTTCAAACGTATCGTTGGTTTTAACAATAAAAATTTGTATGTATCAAACCAAAAATTCGATTGAAATTTTCCGTAAAAATCTCAAACTTTGTAGATGAATATCTCGGTGAATATTTGTCCTACAAAAGAAAAGTGAGGACTCAAAATGACCATAAAGAGACATAGAATGCGGTTGCAATGTTTTTGTTGTTGAATGAATTCTGGATAATGGATCACCTATAGAAATTTTGTGACTAAACATCATCTTTTTTGAATTGTGAAACAACTTCGAATGATTCCAAGGAATACATGGTGATAAATGAACCATATGGACATGACTTCGGTTTATGCCGAATCAGTTTTTCTAACGAGTTCTGCTCAAAAATGCAATTTTGAAGCTCGTAGCACTTCAGGAACATTGAAAAAAAATGGAAAACATTGCGTTTTGATATTGATAATCAGAAAATTGGTGGAAACCATCTGTGTATGAATGCCAATCAGTATTCAACAACGAATAATAACCATCATCTCAATATTTGGGAATTTTGTAAAAAAAATGTTGCAATTTCATGTTTGTTAAATCATAACTTCATATAACCGGATGCTACTTATTGTAGCATGTTCAACTCTTGTTTGATGAAATGATCATGTTGATGTTGTTGTAGATACTTCAACACGAGATCAGGAACATCTTGATACAATGACGAAATTGGTTCTAAAGTTGCATCTTCAATTGGAAAACCTTTCCAGATGACCTGTAATTTCATTTCACCATCAATACGTTGATGATTAATAATTTGATCAACTTCAAATCCTTGTAAGAATTTTATGTAATGTAAAAATGATGCATCAACGTTCAACATTTTGTCAACGTATGGAAACATTCTTGAAACATGAACATCAAATTCAGAAGAGTCAGTTAATGATTTTACTCTAAAAATATGCTCAGAGAGAGATGAAATAATCACGTAAGGACCACGCCATTTTAAATCTAATTTTCCTTTTTGGACATATTTTGCAATCATCACATAATCGCCAATGTGGAAAGTTTGATTAAAAAATTTTGAAACCTTTTTGAAATGACGTTTCTTGACGGAAGAATTTAATTTTTCGGTACAATCATTGATTTTTGTTTGTAAATTTTTGTTTGCAGAAATATCCATTATCTCATGAATTAAATTTTGAAATTTTGTTTTAATGGTAGATTCATCAAATTGAAGGATTTCATCAGAATTTTGATCACGAATTAAACAATTTATGGGATTGTGACGAGCAACACGAGTAAAAATTTCGATTGGAGCAAAATTACATAACCTTTCAGATGGTGTATGATTAATAATTTTTTGAATCATAGAAATGTACGATGTCCATTGATTTGATGCAATTTGAAATTCACTTTTTAATGATCGAAAAATTTCAATAATTGTTCTGTTTGCTCGCTCTGTGGCATTAGCCCATTGAGCATAAGGAGCAGTAAATTTAATTGTAATTCCACTTTGATCAAATAATGATTTAATAAGTTCAGATGTAAATCCACTTCCTCGATCACTCAAGAAATACTTTGGTTCACCAAATAATGAAATCCATTGAAGTAAACAGTTTGCAACGGTGCTTGCTGTTTTATCAACACAAATGAATAACATAATGAAACCACTAAATGAATCACGAAGAACCAATAAACATTCAGAATCACCAGCATACATATCAAGAAAATCACATGTTAATAATTCATTGGGAGTAGTTCCATACATAATATCGCCAAAAATACGTGGAATGAAATTTCCTAATTTTTGAATACAATGAATACATTTAAAATTTCTGATGGAGGATTCCATGTTAGGCCAATAATAATGTGGTTGTAAAGCATCATATGCATGAGACAATTTTCGATGACCTGCTTCACCAGCATGGGAAATAAGAATTAAACGAGTTCGCAAATCATTTGCATCAGGAACATATATTCTTAATGGATTTTTTTTGTAATAATAAATTCCTTCTTTAACAATTAATTGTTTTCGATCATTGTCAGGTGGAGATTGAACAGATTGACATTCGATAATTTCATTGAGATCAGGCCATTCTATTGAAGATGCAGATTGATAAAGAGAAACTGCACATAATGTTGGACCTTTATAAACCCATTGTGAATTTTCAATTTCAGATGGAGATGAGTCAATATTGGACGGATTCCATCGAACACGTGATAACCAATCTGGAATCACATTGTCCAAACCTGGGACAAGTGAAATAGTGAAATCAAGTAAATTTAATTTTGATCTCCAACGAAATAACTTATCAGACAAATTCAGAAGAGGTTCATTGCAATTTAAATAAAACGTAGCATTCCTGTTATCAACGACAAGAATGAATGGTTGTGAAAATAACCAATAATGTTTACTAGAAACATGAAGGATAGGAAAAATTTCCTTGTCCATAATTCCCATACGTAATTGACTATCCTTAAAACAACCAGAAAACACTGCAAGTATTTCATGTGGCAAATCTTTGATTAAAACATTTGGAAGAATAGCATCAATTGGAACTTGGGTAACAACTAAAGACCAAAATTGATCACTTGCATCACTCATAACATATCGTCGTTTGTTTGGATCCGGTTCAGCTTTAGTAATACTATGAACGAGACCATTAATGACAGAATCATAAGAACGTTGTAAATTAATATCCCAATTGATTAAAATATTTTTTAATGAATGTTTCTTTAATCTTTTTGCCTTTGAAGGATTTGAGATGATATTTAAATGCTCTCGTAAAGGTTGGATTCGTTGTGCAAAATCAACAATATTTGTACATAAATATGTCATCGAATTAACGAATTTAGATAAATCTGCACCATTTTCTGGACGTGGAAGATTAAGAACCGCAGAAATTCGAGCTGGATCTACACGCATCCCACCATCACCATATAAATTTCCACAGAAAGAAATAGAATCAGTAAGTGAAATACCATCAAATAAGTTTAATTTTGCACCAATTCGTTTTAATCGCCTGTGTACTTCAATGAGTCTAGAACAAAATTCTGGTAAATCCGAAGCATAAATAATATTATCGTCTTCGTAAACAATAACTCCATTGTATAATAAATCCTCAAATAAAGTTGAATGAGTTTCTTGAAAAAATGCACCACTGTTTTTGCTTCCTTGTGGAAGACGAGTAGGTTTAAAGCATCCAAAAGGTGTAATGAATCCACAATATTGCTGACTCTCATCATCTAATGGAATACGCCAGAAAGCATCAGATATGTCTATTTTAGCGAAATATTTAGCTGATCCTAAATGTTGCTGAAGAGTATCCAGACGTGGCATATAATAATTTTTTGGTTTAATAAATGAATTTGAGTACGATAAATCAACAACCATACGATATTTACCCTTTTTTTTTGGTATCATAAGAACGGGATGTAAAACTACATTAGAATCATTAGCATCTATTTTAATAATTTTCTTTTCAGATAATAATTTCTCTAATAAGATTTTTAATTCTTTCATTTGAACCGAATTGTATGGATAACTAGGAATTTTCCGAGGTGGAATTGGTTCTTTAAGATGAATTTTCATTGGAGTAGCATCCATTAATTCACGACTTTCATTATCCGAAGTAATATTTTGTAATTCTAAATAAAGTTTTTGAGCTTGTAGTTTTTCATTTTCTGTTAATTT